>NZ_CAPDXS010000116.1:0-17571 GCF_948601915.1 uncultured Acetatifactor sp.
ACTACAACTTAGTAGTGCTGTGAAGCAATACCAACATATTTATTGACTAACACCATGAATATCAAAAACAGCTCATAAAAACCATATTCAAACGGCATTTTTGTTCCGCTCCCCCTCTTCACAGAATGCTTTTTATTCCTTTCATTCTATCATATTCCGCGGGAACATGCCATTTTATTTTTTATAAAAGAAATATTTGCATAATCTGTCAATCTGTGCTATAGTTGCTTTAGCACTTTAAACCGACAAAGGAAAGGGCATGAAACCATGAAACTTATCTTACTGATCCTCTATTTCGCGGTACTGATTGCCATCGGCCTCTACTGCCGCAAGCACGCCACGGACGTCAACGGCTTCGTCCTGGGAGGGCGCTCCGTCGGGCCCTGGCTGACAGCCTTCGCCTATGGCACTTCCTATTTCTCGGCGGTGGTGTTCGTGGGCTACGCCGGGCAGTTCGGCTGGAAGTACGGCATCGCCGCCACATGGGCGGGCATCGGGAACGCCGTCATCGGCTCGCTGCTGGCCTGGGTGGTGCTGGGCCGCAGGACCCGCATCATGACCCAGCACCTGGACTCTGCCACCATGCCTCAGTTCTTCGGGGAGCGCTTCGGCAGCCGCCCCCTGAAGATCGGCGCGTCCGTCATCATCTTCATCTTCCTGATCCCCTACACAGCGTCCCTGTACAACGGCCTCTCCCGGCTGTTCGGCATGGCGTTCAACATCGATTATTCCGTCTGCATCATCCTGATGGCTGTGCTGACGGCTGTCTATGTCATCGCCGGAGGGTACATGGCCACGGCCATCAATGACTTCATCCAGGGAATCATCATGCTGTTCGGCATCAGTACGATCATCGCTGCTGTGCTGAAGAGCAAGGGCGGCTTCATGGCGGCTCTGGACGGCCTGGCCAGGATCACGGACGAGACAGTCTCCACGGCCCCGGGCACCTTCGCGTCCTTCTTCGGCCCGGATCCCCTGAATCTCCTGTTCGTGGTGATCCTCACCTCCCTGGGCACCTGGGGGCTGCCCCAGATGGTGCAGAAGTTCTACGCCATCAAGAACGAGGAGTCCATCAAGAAGGGGACGATCATCTCCACCCTGTTCGCGCTGGTGGTGGCAGGCGGCTGCTATTTCCTGGGGGGCTTCGGCAGGCTGTTCTCAGACCAGATCGACGTGGCGGCAAACGGATTCGACTCCATCATCCCCACCATGCTCTCGGGCCTGTCGCCCCTGCTGATCGCCCTGGTGGTGATCCTGGTGCTGTCCGCTTCGATGTCAACGCTGTCTTCTTTGGTCATGGCCTCCAGCTCCACCCTGACCATCGATTTCCTGAAGGAGGTCTGTTTCCGGAAGATGGACGACAGGAAGCAGGTGCTCTCCATGCGGATACTGATAGTGGTGTTCATCGCCATTTCGTCCATACTGGCCCTGATTCAGTACAAGAGCTCCGTGACCTTCATCGCACAGCTCATGGGCGTGTCCTGGGGGGCGCTGGCCGGTTCCTTCCTGGCGCCATTCCTGTATTCGCTGTACTCCAAACGGGTGACGAAAGCTTCCTGTTGGGTATGCTTCCTCTTCAGCTCTGTGCTGATGGTGGCCAATATCTTCTTCAGGAGCTCCTTCCCGGCTATCATGCAGTCCCCTATCAACTGCGGGGCCATCGCCATGCTGGCGGGACTTGTGATCGTGCCTGTGGTGAGCCTGTTCACGCCGAAGCCGGACAGGAAGCTGGTGGACAATGCCTTTGCATGCTATGAGAAAAAGACGGAGGTGGCTCAGAAGACGGCGCTTGGAAAAGTGTGAAAAGATTTTCTAAGCGGTCAGAGTACGCCCGCTAAGAAAATCTAAGTTTCACACAGAAGAATGCCCAAAGTGCGGGCATTCTTCCGGTTTTGCGGCAATTGATTCTATTCCTTGTTATTCTGCGTGGATCTCTACATGGGGGCTTGTGAGGATGCCTGTTCTCGTGAGCTGGTACTCGTAGGCCCAGGCTTCGCCCTGGGTGCGCCATGCATTGGGGCCGCACCAGTAGACATTTTCGTTGCAGTTGTGCAGTTGGCCGAAGGTGTTCCTCCGGTTGCCGTAGGCCCGCAGCTCTATCACATGCTTTCCACGCTTCACCTGGCCGAAGCTGACGCGGTAGGGGCTCTTGAACAGATCCCTGCTCTGCTCCTCCTGTCCGTCCAGGATTACCTCGATCAGAGGATTGCGGAACTTGGGCACCTGCACGGTAAGCGCTCCGTCTTCCGGAAGCTCCACGGGAACCCGGTACACCAGATTGCCTCCATAGAAGGGCAGGCCCTGGGAGCAGATGTCCCCGAAGCCGATTTTCTCCGGAAGCGCCGTGATGACTGCCGTGCTGCCCTTCACGTCCACGCCGAATTCTCCCAGCAGGAACATGGCCTCCAGGTTCACGTTGGTATGGTAGGGGAGCCTGACTTCCAGCACGTTCTCTCCCTTTTTCAGGCCGGGCAGGGCTACTTTGTGGAATTCCCTGTCCGTATAGTATCCGGTGACTGTATGCGGAATCTCCTCCCCGTTCCAGATCAGTTCCGTAATGGCCTCGTTCTCCAGGGCAAGCTCTACCCCTTCCATGGCTATCTCGGACAGAATGGTACAGCGCAGCGCCACCTTATGCTCGTAAGCGCGCACCCCGTAGATCCAGGGCTGGGCATAGGCATCCGCCCGCATGGGATAGCCTGCCTCCGCGCGGAAGTTGTTGTCCAGGCGCAGAATCTCCTCTTTCTCCCTCCAGCCGCCGTCGTCCAGCTTATACTCCGCCATATCCAGCACAAGGACATTGGGCTCCTCCAGCGCAAAGTCCACCAGCTCCGGCATTGCCACGGGGCGATGGCAGGCAGGCGCGCTGCCGCAAAGGGATGCCGCGCTCTCCCCGGCCCGTCCGGGCTTCAGGCAGTACAGGAAGGAATCCTGGGCATAGGAGGTCACCTCCCACTGGGTCCTGCCCGCCGCGTACTGTACGTCTACGGGAGATATGGCACCCTCCATGGCGTCATACAGCTCTACCGTCCACTCTCCGGGCACGCGAATCGTCCAGTATTCCGGGGTCACGTCATCCACCTCGGCAGGCCTCTCGGAGTGCGCCAGGAACAGCCAGCGATTCTCTCCGTCCTGTCGCTGCTGGCTCAGCAGGTTGGCTGACTTCATCCCTCTCCTGTCCTGTACGCCCACCGTGCGGTAAGGCTCCAGCGCCTGGAGGATGGCCTGTTTCGTGAAAGGCAGCACCGTTCCCGTCTCCGCCAGCACGTCGTCCCGGGCGGGCAGGGCATCGATGTACTCCGGCACATGGCCCAGATAGAAAATCTTTCCGCCCATTTCCGCGAATTTCTTTAAACGTTCTACCGTATTTTTCCGGAGGGTCAGGCAATTAGGCACTACCACCACGTCATAGGTCATAGCGCCCACGGCGAAGCCCTTTTCGCGGGATGCCCCTTCTCCGTCACGGGACTGCTCCTCCAGCAGGGATTCGGAGATAAAGTCGAAGTCCAGCAGCCCGTAGAGCAGCCAGGCGGTAAGGTCGGAGAACGCCTTGTCCATCTCCTCCCGCACCGCTCCGGTGGTCTCCTCATTGCCCCATTTCAGCCAATAGGACTCGATGGGATGGATGACGCCAATCTTCACAAAGGGCGTTCCCCTCACCAGCGCCGTGTTGAGCCTCGAGAAATAGTCCTCGATTTTTTTATATTTCCGATACCAGGGAGACTGATAGCCGATGCAGGCTGGATAGTCCCGCTTGGCCTCGCCCTCCATGGACACCCATGTCAGATGATGGACGCGGATGGTGACGCCCAGGGCCGCCTGCCAGTCCCCGCCCAGCTTGTGGTTCCGGAAGTCGAAGTCCCAGTTGGTCACGCCGTAGAGCTCGCTGAGCATGCCCTCCCTGGCGTACTGATGGACAGCGCTCTGGGTCTGCTTGGCCGTGGTCAGCTCCCTGCTGTCGCAGAGCATGTCGATGCCGGGCAGCTGAAAGCTTCGGTAGGAGCGCATGGCCTCTCCCAGGGCCGCGGTCTGGCTCCGCAGGGTGGGCTCCTCCATCATATGACCGGTCAGGGCAAAGCCGTGGGCCTGGCACCAGTCCCCGATCTGATCCGCAAAGGCCTGGGAGAAGCGCTCCGCGATGTGGTCATGGTAATGATATCTGGTCACGGAGACAGGCGTCCCTTCCATCTCCCAGAAGACCTCCGGCAGATGCTCCAGGAAGGACTCCCCGTAAGCGGCCCGGTAGCTGTCCTCGAAGTCATCCGTGTAGGGGATGAACTGGGCGGTTCTGTCGTCCGCCCTGCCCAGGAGGCTCTTATGGACGAACTGGGGCTCGTCCGTGAAGATGGAAGGAATGTCCTTGCCGAAAGAATCCCCCAGCTTTCCGGCGTATTTCTCGTGGACGGTGTCCAGGAAGAAAGCCATGGCCTTGGGGTCCAGCGTATTCACGTAAGCCTGGTTGTTGAACCAGGCGCTGTCGCCCGACACCTCCAGATAAGCGTACCAGGGCGCATAGCCCTCCGGAACCTCTTCACCGTCAGAAAAGGTACGGTAATCCGTCATATTTCCCTTTTCGTTCAGCCGTATCCCGTAGCACATCAGGAACTTTCTGTTGTCATTGCGGATGGCCCTGGCGGAAGAGATGGATTCCCCTCTGTCCTTCGGGAAGCCCTCCCGGATGGGCTCCGGGGAGAATACCAGGCAGCGCTGCCTGTACTCCTCATGGCAGGTCACAAGGCCGCCGCCAAAGCCGGAGGGCCAGCGGTCCTCGTCGTACAGCCAGGTCAGCATATCCTTCTCCGCGAACCGGTCATGGGCAAAGGAGACCAGATCCAGGAATTCCTCGCTCATGAACGGAATGTTCATGCCTGTGCGGCTGTGGATATGGGCGCCTCCCATGCCCATCTGGCGCAGGTCTTCGGTCTGCTCCTCGATCTGCCGTTTCATCACCTTGCAGTTCCAGGCCCAGAACGGTGTACCCCGGTACTCGCTGGACGGATTTCGGAACAGCGCCTCATCCAGTGTCTTCTCTTCCTTTCTTGGATATAACATTTCATTACCCTCCTGTCTTTCCTCTCGCAGCGCTCTTTCCGGAGCACCGGTATCAGATATGTCTCCCCAATCCCCCGGTAAGGTGATGGGGCAACCTGATGCAGGGCCGCGACGAGTCATCCCCTGAACGCTTGCGGCTACGGTCTCGCGGCATCCGTCAATCGTGCCCGCAGGTACGGCCCCGCTTATTATCGCGGGATAAAGCCGTCACCCCTCAAAACAGCATCCGTTCCATATATTCATCCGCAAAATACGGATTGGATGACAGCTCCACCAGCTTCGCGTCTCTTGCATATTTTTCGCAGACAGCTCTGTAATCCTCATTCAGCAGCAGCATGGACGCTCCGCTCAGGGCAGCATTGCCCACCACCCGGATGCAGGGCAGCATCTCCTCGGGAAACAGGCCGATTTTCGCCGCGTTCCCCACATCCAGATAACTGCCGAAGCCTCCCGCGATCAGCAGCGACTCCACCTGAGCACAGTCCAGCCCCGCCGTGTGCAGCAAAGTCCTGATGCCCGCATGGATGGCGCTTTTGGCCAGTTGTACCATCCTCACGTCATTCTGTGTGAAAGTCACCGGTTCGCAGATTACTGCGCTCTCCTCTTCCAGGTATCCCGTATCGTCCAACTGGCCTGTCTCCAGCAGACATGCTACCGCGTCCACCACGCCGCTCCCACAGATCCCCACAGCGGCGGCGTCCCCGATCACATGGGCCTTCAGCCTTCCCTCCGTGACTGCCACCCTGTCTACCGCGCCTGCGCTCCCCCCCATTCCCATGGAGATTCCCGCCCCCTCAAAGGCAGGACCGGCGGCGGTGGAGCAGCAATACAGCGCCCCTTCATGCCACAGGGCCATCTCGCCGTTAGTGCCGATATCCGCCAGCAGCCGCGTGCCCGGCGTATCGCACAAAGCCCCCGCCAGAACCGCCGTGATGAGATCCGCGCCCACGAAGGCCGCCGCGCAGGGAGCCAGATAGACCGCGGCCTCCGGGCGCAGAGAGGCAAGCCCCAGGCTTTCCGCCGTCACCGTCTCCCCGAACAGCCGCCCGGCCGCAAAGGGCGCGTGGGACAGAGGCTCCGTGGAGGTGCCGGTGAGCAGATGGAGCATCACTGTATTCCCCGTCACCGCCATCCCGTCGATATCCTTCGGCGCGATTTTGGCCTTCCCGGAGAGCTCCATCACCAGGCTGTCCACTGCCGTGCAGATTGCCTGTGTAAGCTTGGGGCCCTCTCCCCGCAGATCCGCTTCGATGCGGGAAATCACGTCTGCTCCCCATCCCGCCTGTGGATTCAGCCCGCTTCCCTCCGCCAGCAGTTTCCCCGAGGTATCGTAAAGCCGTGCAGCCAGTGTCGTAGTACCGATATCCAGCACAAAGCCACAGGACCTGAAAGAAGGCTTCAGCAGGATAGCCGGCATGTCTCCGGCAGTCCGGATCTGTCCATTGCCCAGCAGCTCCATCTCCACGCTGCAGTCTCCCTCCGCAGCGGTACAGCAGGCCAGCCGTATGCCCCTGTCAATGTCCTCCCGGGACAAAAGCCGCCTCTCCGCATCCGAAAGGGGGCTCAAGGCGCCCCGGGCAAACACCCTGCATTTCCCGCAGCGCCCATGCCCGCCACAGGGCAGCGCCAGCATCGGGCTTCCCGGCAGCTTCCCGCCGGAACCCGCACAGCCCTCAAAATGGGCCTCCCCGGAATGTTCTCCGGCCAGCAGATTTCCCAGGAGCGTCCCCGGCTCTGCATGATGAACAATCCCATTTACCCTGACTTCCACCATATATACCTCTCTCCATTAAAAAACATCCGGCAAGCCGTCTATTTGGCTTCCTCACGGCCTTGAAAGAAATGTACCTTTCCCTCTCTGTCCTCCCGACGCGCCCACCCGCGCTTAGCCCCATGCCGGAGCAGCCTGCCGTCTACCCGGTTTCCTAGCGACCTCGAAAGAAATGTACCTTTCCCTCTCTGTTCTCCCGACGCGCCCACCCGCGCTTAGCCCCAAGCCGAAGCAGCCTGCCGTCTACCCGGCTTCCTGGCGACCCCGAAAGAAATGTACCTTTCCCTCTCTGTCCTCCCGGCGCGTCCCCCGCGCTTAGCCCCATGCCGGGGCAGCCTGCCGTATACCCTGCTTCCTGGCGACCCCGAAAGAAATGCACCTTTCCCTCTCTGCCCACCCGGCACGTCCCCCCGCGCTTAGCCCCATGCCGGGCAGCCTGCACTACAATCGGCGCAGGCAAATCGCAAAAGACCCGCTTACATAAGGGAGCAAAACACCGCCCCAAAGTATGTAACGGTATTCTGTCCATTAATATATTTCATACCGCAAGCCGCTGCAAGCCTGGACACATTGATTCCGTATGCCTCCAGCGAGGATATGGCCATGTCCGGAAACCGGCAGGGATGGTTCTCCACCCTGGCGCAGACCGGGCAGATATGGCATCCCCCGGCCCCCAGGTGCAGGATGCGCACAAAGGAATCCTCGCCCACCTCTTCCGCCATCCTCCGGGTGAGGAGGCTGTGCTTCCTCGCCGCCTCCTCCATGCCCTCTATGTCGTAGCTGTCCTCCAGCATCCCTATGGTCTGGTAGACGACAGCGTAGTCGAATGTGCGCAGGGTCTTCATCAATGTCTCAATATCGCCCACGTCCGGCGGACATGTCCAGCATCTGCCGTACTTCCCGCAGGTATTCTGCTGGCACAGGCTCCGGAACCCGGCATCCGTCTCGATTGCAGAGACAGGAACCACCGCGGCGTTGTCCGCTCCCTGCTCCAGCGCCTTTTTCACCAAATCCTCTAAAATTTCGGCATCTGCTATTTTCTTCGCCATTGGGTCTCCTTATGAACCGCATCGTTCAAATCTTGATTTTCTTGATTTCCTCCGCATAATACTGCACCAGCTCGAAGCTGGAGCCGGGCATGATCCTGTGGTCGGGACACGGAAGGAAGCCGCCCAGAGAGGCCAGCCGCTTCATGCGCTCAATCTCCGCGTCCACAGCCGCCCTGTCCTTGCGGAACGCGGTCTTGTCCATGCCTCCCACGCCCAGCATGCCCCTGCCGAATCTGTTCCGGGCCGCCTCGAACTGATCCCCCCACACGCCTACCTCGATGGGGAACATGGTGTTCACCCCGTTTTCGAACCAGGTGGGCAGGAGCTTTTCCGTCACCCCGTCGCAATCCAGCGAAATGATATCGATTCCGTACTGACGGCACAGGTCGTTTCTCTTCCTATAGTGCTTCGCGCAGAGCTCCTCAAAGATATCGGGCGAAAGCAGAGGGCCGTTCTTGAAGCAGATGTCCTCCCAGTAATGGGCAAAGTCGAACTTCGCGCCGGTCTCCAGAACCGCTTTCACGCACTGGTACTGCATTTCCGCATAGGTGTCCACGATGTCCGCGAACAGCTCTTCGTCCTCGTCATAAATCAGATAGCTCATCCCCACCACGGAGACCATGTTCCGGATATCCCCAAGCACGCTGCCCAGGGCCAGCCCCACCGGGACGTCCATGGGCCTGGTCTCGTTGAAATGCTTATAATACTCCAGGTCTATCCGCTCCGGCGCATAGAGCATCTTGGGCTTATAGAGGGTCTCGAAAGCTTCCCTGTCCTTCAGGACATAATCGTCCTCCGAAGGGATGGAGGCCACTCCGGGCTTCACCCGTTCTATCAGGCCCAATTCGTTCTGGACCCGCTGGGTGCCGTCCGGCAGAGTCTCCAGCACCTTGTACTCAAAGGAGGGGAAGAGGCCGTTCCTGGGGCCCACTGTCCGGCACCAGTCGAAGTCCCAGCCAATGATGCGGTCCAGCTCCTTGTCGGCTTCGTTCCCGTCGGCCACGCTCTCCGCCAGCTCTTTTGAAATCTTCCCCTGTCCGGCCCACTCCTCCAGCAGCTCGCTCCAATAGCCGAAATGGACGGCCGGGAACCGGTCTGCCGGCTGGTAATGCAGGATGTTCATCGCTCGTTCTCTGTTAGTCATCTTGATACCCCCTGTGCGCTTCGGCACTCATAGTATTCCTGCACGGCCCCGAAGAAAGCATCGATATTCTCCCATTTCGACATGGGCGGGATATCGCAGCCGGAGGAAATGACGAAATTCGGATAAGGGCAGCAGGCTTCCATCACCTGCAGCGTGGCCCTGCGGATGGATTCCGGCGTGCCGTGGCAGAACTCTCCCGCGGGATCCACATTTCCCATGGCCACTGTCCCGGCCGGGATACGGGCCAGCATCTGCGCCATGTCTATGGCATTTCCGAAATGGTAGGCCGCGGCCCCCGTGTCCAGGATGGAATCTATCATCTGGATGGTATTGTTCCCGCAGTTATGGTAGATGATGACAAAGGAGTCATCCTGCACGGCATCCACCAGCCGCTTCACATAAGGCGCGGAAAACTCCTCCGCAAGGGCAGGGGACAGCAGGCCTGTCACCGGCTCCGCCAGGACGATGCCGTTTGCCCCTGCCTCCCTGTAAGCCTTACAATACTCTGTCAGGAAGGATGTGGCCTTCTCCATCACCATGTGCACCATGTCCGGCTCGTCATAGCACTCCATCATGATCTCCGTGACGTCCAGCAGCCTGGCCGCCAGGGAGAAAGGGCCGATGGCGCCGGCGAAGACCGGTCTGTCGTTAATCAGTTCCACAGCCTTCCTGATGGCCTCCACATACAGCCCGCTCCTGGCGCTCCCCACCCTGGGAACCTCCAGGGCTTTCGCTCCCTCCTCGTCCTCCACGATTCGTCCGACGACGGTGGGGACCTCCCTGTCCGATACCCGGATGGCGGAGCCGAAGCACTCAGCCTCCACGGAGAGGTCCATCAGGCTCACGGCCGCCGCTGCATCCGTGCGCTGCGCCACCAGCCTCATGCCCTCCGCCTGTCTGTCGCTGTCGGAGATCAGCTCCTTCACGCTGATTCCCAGGAGCTGCACCGCCGGAAAGGACAGAACCGGCATGGCTTTTTTCACTGGGGCAGCCTGAAGCTCCTCCAGCCATTTTCGCATATCTCTCTTCATACATTATCCCCCATGCCCGCTCCCTCGCACTCAAAATCTACGCTTGAAAGTGTACAATCGAAATCTCCTTTCGGGTGCAGGCTAATGCAACAGATTTTCTCAGCAGGCAGCGCAGAGCTCCACGGCGGCATCCGCCGCGCTGGCCGCATCCGGGGTATACTTGTCCGCGCCGATCTTCCGGCAATACTCCTCCGTCACTGGCGCTCCGCCGACCATGATCTTCACCTTGTCCCGGATACCGGCTTCCTCCGCCTTCTTCACCACTTCCTCCATGACGCCCATGGTGGTGGTCAGCAGCGCGGAGCAGCAGATCAC
Organism: uncultured Acetatifactor sp.; assembly: GCF_948601915.1. NCBI lineage: Bacteria > Bacillati > Bacillota > Clostridia > Lachnospirales > Lachnospiraceae > Acetatifactor > uncultured Acetatifactor sp. The sequence goes on from NZ_CAPDXS010000116.1 coordinate 10,363, forward strand.
CTGGCAGCCCTGCTCGATGGCAGTCTGCACATAGGTCTCTGGAGCCACGTCCGTGCCCAGGTCCACTACCTCCAGCCCCTTGCCCTCCATCATCATCTTCACCAGGTTCTTGCCGATGTCGTGGAGGTCGCCCTGTACGGTGCCGATGCAGACCTTTCCTGTGGCCTTCACGCCTGCCTCCGCCATCAGGGGCTTGAGCACCTGCGCCCCCATGTTCATGGCCCTGGCGGCCACCAGCACCTCCGGCACATACACCTCGTTGTTCTTGAACTTCTCGCCGATGATGCCCATGCCGTCCAGCAATCCCTCGCTCAGGATCTGCTCTACAGGGATGCCCTCATCCACTGCCTGCTGTACCAGCTCCTTTACCACCTTCGCCTTGCCCCGCTGCAGGTTCTCTGAAATGTCTGTCAAAATGCTCATGTTCGGTTCTCCTTTTCCTTCTTTATTTTGTATGGTTTTTCTTGTTTCCGTCCGATATCTGTTGGGCGTCATGGATAGCTTCGCCTTGAACAACTGGTAGAAGGAGGGCACGTCCTTTAAGCCGCATCCGTACACGATCTGCTCATTGGTCAACTGGGTATCCCGCAGCAGCCTGCAGGCCTGCTGCAGCCGGACGCTGCGGAGATACTCGGAAAAATGCTCCCCCGTGACACGGCAGAACAGCTTGCTCAGATAGGACTTGCTCAGGTACAAGGAATCCGCTATGCTCTCCAGCGTCAGTTCCTTATCGAAATACTGTTCCCTCACCAGGCGCATGGCCGTGGACACCACCATCCTATCCCTGGGCGTGACAGAAGAATCCGTGGAGGATTCCTCCAGATGCCGTCTTATGGCGATCAAGAGCAGGATGAGCTGCGCCTTCACGGCTTCCATCCACTCAGGTTCCTTTTCCGCAGTCTCCTTTTCGATGGCCTGATAAATCCTCTCCACCGTCTCCATGGAGCGCCCCTTCAGGGACACATAGGCGGACAGGATGTCCTCGTCGAAAATCCCGTAGCAGAACCGGGGGCTGTCCGGCAAGGCCAGATCCCCTGTGAACCAGTCCTCCACATCGAACAGGATGTTCCGGATGACCAGCTTTTCCTCCCCGTCCTTCACGAAATACTCGTGGGGCACGCCCGCGTTCAGCACATAGACATCGCCCTTCCTGCATGTAAGGACCCTGTTCCAGATGCGATGGATGCCGCTGCCCTCCGCGATGATGCTGATTTCCAGGAATTCATGGAAATGCAGCTGGGACAGGGAAAAGTCCGGATTGAATCTCTTCTCGCAGGCAACCGTATTCTGATAGATGGGGTTTTCCCTCAACCACTCTTCCTTTCTCAGCTTTGAGGGCTGTCCGCCCGTATCGATCATCCGCATACCCTCCCGCCATACGCATTATGCAAGAATTTTTACTAAATATACCACAAAAGCGGCATGAGAAAAATATGGCTCAAATGCTTTTTGCCCGGAAGCCAGGAAACAAAACCATACACTCTTAGAGAACCTTCCTCTCGTTGATCTCCCGGATGACCTCCGGCTCTACCTTGAAATTGCGCTCCTCGTCCATCAGGCCGTTCACCTCCTGCTGCACGTCCGTCACCTGGGTGTAGCAGTAGCCGCATACATAGGGCAGCTCCTTGATGGCAGTGGTGACATCGTCGAACCTGCGGATGAAATCCTCCTTGGACTTCACCAGATTGCCGTAGCCCCATCCGTCGCCATTGTTGTCGAAAGCGATGCCGCCGTACTCGCTGATGATGACGGGCTGCCCCCGGTATTCGTAGCCGTCCGCCAGGGCCGTCTTGAAGCCGTTGTGGCATATGGCCGCCGTCAGAAGCTCGTCCTTGTGCTCTGTATACCGCGCCTTCAGTACGCTGCCCGCCTCCTCATAGTCATGCAGGGTCAGAATGTCCGTCAGCGTGTGCTCCCAGCCGTCATTGGAGACCACGGGCCGCATGCCGTCCATGCTCTTGGTCAGATGGTAGATGGCCTCAGTGAACTGCTGTTCCTTCCGGTTCGTCTTCACCCTGGAGATGCCCCAGGATTCGTTGAAGGGCGTCCAGACGATGATGCAGGGATGGTTGTAGTTCTGCCGCAGGATCTCCACCCACTCGGCGGTGAACTCCGCCACCGCATTGTCCGAATAGCGGTAGGCCGCGGCCATCTCGCTCCAGAGCAGCAGGCCCTTCACGTCGCACCAGTACAGGAACCGCTCGTCCTCCACCTTCTGGTGCTTGCGCACGCCGTTGTAGCCCATGGCCCGGATTTTGTCGATGTCCTCTATCAGGGCCTCCTCGCTCGGCGGGGTCAGATGGGAATCCTTCCAGTAGCCCTGATCCAGCATCAGCCTCTGGTAGAGGGGATAGCTGTTCAATAGGATGTGCCGCCCGTCTATGCGGATTTCCCGCATGGCGAAGTAGGAGCCCACCGCATCGAGCGCCTCTCCGTCTTTTATTAAACGGAATTCCACATCATACAGATTGGGATGCTCCGGCGTCCATGTGCGCACCACCCAGTCCACATCGCCCAGGGCCTCCGTCATCACATCCAGCTTCGTCCGGACAAGCCCGCAGTTCACAGCAGTCAGGTTCCGGCATACCGGATTGCCCTGGAAGGTAACGACCGCCTCCACCGTCAGGCTGCCGTCCCAGGCATAGGCGGGAGCCTCCACTTCATATTCCACCTCCAGGCATCTGTCCTCCATGTTCGGGGTCATCTTCACGCGGGACAGATGGGTCTTCGGCACATATTCCGACCAGACGGTCTTCCAGATGCCTGTGGTCTGCACGTAGAAGCAGCCGTAGCTCTCCGGAAGCCAGCGCTGCTTCCCCCTGGGCTGCTGGACGTCCAAGGAGTCCTCCACCTTCACCACTATCTCGTTCTCGCCGTCCCAGACCAGGTTGGTGATGTCAAAGGAGAACCTGGCGTAGCCACCCCTGTGGCTTCCGGCATACCGGCCGTTCACCCACACCTTCGTCAGGAAATCCGAGCCCTCGAAATGCAGGATGTAATTGTACTGTTCCAGCCTTCCCGCGTCCACCTGGATGCTCCTTCTGTACCAGACATTGCTGTGGGGAGCCTCCTCTTTTATGCCGCTGAGCTTCGTCTCATAGGTGAAGGGCACCTGTATCCGCAGGCCGCCGGGGAATTTCTCCTGCCAACGCTCCTTCTCTCCCCGGTTGTAATCATCGAAGCAAAAGTCCCATGTGCCGTTCAGGTTTTCCCAGTCTGCTCTTACGAACTGGGGTCTCGGATAGTCTTTGATGTAGCATTTCATGTGATAGGCCTCCTTTTTGGGTTTTTGGTATGTGTCGGATGTTTGTGTGTATGATGACAGAGCCCTGCCGGAAAGCGGACTCTGTTTTTATTCTGATGTAAATGATATGGATTGTCAAGATGATTAGTAATATATTTTTCCTATTTCCCGGGCGCAAAATGCCATATAAGCTTCTGTCAACAGGAAGGTACTGCTTTCTCTAAGCTAAAGTGCATTTTCCATGATAAGCACCGGACGGCGCTTAAATGAATTCATACCTTTTTTGCTATCATAAAACGGCGTGACAGACGAGTAAATCTTTCCAATCATTCTGCCACCTCGTCTTCGAATTCATCGTAATACATGTCCCACACATGGTCATATGGCCTGACCTTCTGGGCATCTATCCTGATATCCTCCAGCTTCAGCTTACGATTCCCGTTTTCTCCTTCATGGAGTCCAGTTCTCGCGTTTTTCCAGGAAATCTCTTTGTGGGACAGTTCACTTAGCTTCCAGGACGCAAGGGCGCCATATTCCAGAATCACATTATTGACGATATACTTGCATTCATCAGATATGTCTCCGGATACGTCTATAATGCCGTCCGGTGTGATAGAGTTGCGGATTTCCTTACAGACCGGTCCGTATTTCCAGCCTTCGAATTCTCCCTCAAAAAGGGGAGAGTTCGTTATCGCTAATGATTCGCGTTGCGCAAAATAGAGTAGCTTATGAAGCTTCATTTCATCAATTACTTCTCCTGTCACTCTTTTGTATTCTATGAACACGTATTGCGCTACATTGATAATTTTTTCCATTCAATCGCTCCCCCACTATGATCCTTTTAATAGCATGCACTTTACTATAGGAAAATTGCTATAATTTCTTTCATTATAAGGCAATGCCTTGTATTTTACAACTGCATTTTCTTCAAAGTCCTTTATCTCAAAGTCCTTTACAAAAAGTAAAACATCAAAAACTGCCAGGAAAACGCCCTTGTGCATTTTCCTGACAGTCGTAGCGCGCTCATCCTTTTACGGAACCAATCATGACCCCCTTCACGAAATACTTCTGGATAAAAGGGTAGATGCACAGCACCGGCACGGTGGATACGATGATGACGCTGTACTTCAAGGTCTGGGCCAGGCGCATCCTGGCTTCAGCGGCGGCTGCGTCCAGGCCCTGCATGTCGTTCAGGGTCATCTTGTTGGACATCAATATGTCGCGCAGGAAGGACTGCAGCGGCATGTATTCCTGCTTGTTGATGTAGATCAGCGCCGTGTAGAAATCATTCCAGTGGCCCACCGCATAGTACAGCGCGATGACCGCTATGATAGGCTTGGACAGGGGCAGCACCACCTGCATCAGATACTGGAAGGAATTCGCGCCGTCCAGCTCCGCTGCGTCCTGCAGGGTAGACGGTATGCTGTTGATGAAATATGTCCTTGTGATGATGACATTGTAGATGGAGCAGGCTCCGGGGATGATCATGGCCCATGGCGAATTCACCAGCCCTACCTTGTTCACCACAAGATAAGTCGGAATCAGCCCGCCGCTGAAATACATGGTCAGCATGAACAGGAACATGAAGAAATTGCGGGGCATGAAATCCTTTCTGGAAAGCGGGTATGCCGCGCAAATCGTCATGACCAGATTGACAAAAGTGCCCACCACCGTATAAAAAATCGTATTCCGATAGCCCGTCCATATCATTTTATATTTCATCAGCTCTTCATAGGCCATCAGCGTAAAATCCTTCGGAACCAGAAGCACGTTCCCGTTCCATACCTCGTTTGGATTGCTCACGGATGCGATTACCACGAACCATAACGGCCAGACGAAGATAATCAGCAGAAAAATCATGACCGCCACATTGACGCTGTCGAATATTTTGTCGGAATAGGAACGTTTTACATACATTGTTTTATCTCTCATTCTCATTCCCTCCTCAGAACAGGCTCTCATCAGCCAGCTTTTTGCTCAGCTGGTTGGCAGTGACAATCAATATGACATTGATGACTGAGTTGAACAGCCCCACAGCCGTGGAATATCCGTAATCACTGTTGATCAGGCCTACTTCATAGACATACGTGGAGATGACTGAGGCTGCACTTTTGTTCAAGGTATTCTGCAGCAGAAAGACCTTTTCAAATCCTACGCCCATCAGAGACCCCATCTGCAAAATCAACAGCATGACAATGGTAGGCTTGATGGAGGGCAGATCCACATGGATGATTCTCTGCAGCTTGGTAGCCCCATCCACGATAGCGGCTTCATGAAGCTGCATATCCACGCCTGAAAGCGCCGATATGTATATAATGGAGCTCCAGCCCATTCCCTGCCACACGCCTGTCCAGACGTAGATGGACTTGAACCACCCGGGCTTCGACAGGGCGTCCACAGGCTCCATCCCCAAGAAACCACGGATTATATTGAAAATACCCGAATCCGTGCCCATGAAGATTGTTATCATGCCACACATAACCACAGTGGAAATAAAGTAAGGGGCATAAGAAACCATTTGAACCGTCTTTTTCAGGTACTTGTTTTTCACATAATTGAGCATCAGAGCGAAAATGATTGGAATCGGAAATCCTGCCAGAATGCTGTATACGCTGATTCCAAGTGTATTCATCAGCAGAAGCTTGAAATTATAGGCACTGAAGAAACGCTTGAAATGTTCGAAGCCCACCCAGGGGCTTCCCAAAACACCTTCCTTTACACGATAATTCTTGAAGGCAAGCTGAATACCGTACATCGGAGCATAGGCAAATACGATATAATATACGACTACCGGAAGAATCATCACGTAGAGGATCCAGTTTTTCTTCATGTTCTTTCCAAGCCTGACAAAAAAGCTTTCCTTTGGTTTTCCGGCAAGGTTTTGTACAACGGTTTCACTCTTCTGCATTGTCTTTCCTGCCATTAAAACTCTCCTTTCCTTAAACGGAGGAATGAAGAAATCCCCATTCCTCCGTTTTCCAGTTCATATTTTACGTCAAAAGCCGTGCCAGATTATTGAACAGATGCATTATAGGTCTTCTCATGAAGTTCAGCCAGCCTGGAAGCTCCCATAGCCTCCATTGTTTCAAGATAGGTATCCCAGCCGGATTCCAGATCCACCTCACCGATGCATACCTGTGCGATGAACTGATTGATATAACTGTCGATATCCGCCCTGAAGGTGGCAATCTGAGCATTGTCCTCTTCCGTATAGGCCATCACAGGAAGGGCAACCTTGCCCAATTCTGCGATTCTCTTACGCTCATTGTTCAGATATACCTCGTCCGCGTCCACTTCCGGGGACATCTCGAACCAGAAGGCAGGCTGAATGGAAGGATGAGCCTGTGCTCCCTGAATAGCCGAGCTGGAACGCACAGTGGCGATGTCGTCTCCGTACTCTCCGCCCAGTATCCACTCCCACTTGCCATTGTCGGCAATCTGATAAGTCTTTCCTTCCACGCCCATCCACGCAAGTATACCGCCCTCCTCGCTGTAGAAATAGTCAAGCCATGCCATCAGGACTTCCGGATTCTCACAGGCATCGGTGATTGCAACAGTGCCGTCTGTGATGCCAGTGAGAATAGGATAAGTGTCCTCATAGAAAGGAGTCATAACTACATAGTCATCGTCATTATCGCGCCCTACCGTAAGGAATGCTCCCATTGTCCAGAAAGAGCCGTATACATCCCCTGACTGGCCGATAGCCTGCTGCTGTTCACCACCCTGGGTAAAGGAATTCTGCTCAAGCAGCCCCTCTTGATACAGCTTTGCCAAAAAGGCCACATATTCCTTAAAGTAATCAGTGGTAGGTACATAGGTAAGCCTGCCATCGATTACGGCGCACATGGTAGACTCGTCATAACAGAACTCGGAATACTTCAACAGCCCTAAATAATCGCCCTGTGTCAGACTGTAAGGAATCTCATCATTGACATCGCCGTTGCCATTGGCGTCCTGCTCCTTGA
>NZ_CAPDXS010000117.1:0-16730 GCF_948601915.1 uncultured Acetatifactor sp.
CCTCCGCCGTGTAGAGGAACATGTACTCCGTCTCGTAGGTGTCCGTGGCAAAGGTGATGATGCCCCGCAGCCTCCAGGAGGTCAGGGTAAGCCCCGTCTCCTCATACACCTCCCGCAGCAGGCACTCCTCCGGCGACTCCCCCGCCTCGAAGTGCCCGCCCACGCCGATCCACTTGTCCTTGTTGATGTCGTTCTCCTTCTTCACCCGATGGAGCATCAGGTAGCTGTCTTCCGTCTCTATATAGCACAGCGTCGTCAGATTGCTTCGCATGGTCGTTTGTGTCCTTTCCGTTGTCTATTCTTGTCAGACGACTGCCTCAATCAGCGTCTTTTCACCCAGTCTGATTTCCTTTACGCCTATTTTCTTCTTTTTGTTAAAGTTAAAGCTGAGCATATAGCCTCTCGTCAGATGATAATGATCCAGATAGCCAAGCAGCTGCTCCTCTCCCCTTTCATTGTATGCATTGCCGTGCCATACCTTCATTTCAATGACATATTGGAAGCCACAGTAATCAATAATCAAATCCGTCCGCTCCAGATTCCTGGTACGAGCCTCCACATAGTAATTTCCGATTCCGTTGATAATCGGCTTAAGATACAGCATAAAATAACGTCGGCCGTCCTCCTCCACGAAGTTCTCGCCTCTGTCTCCGTACACGTCATCAAAATGCACGACAAACTTTTCAAGCAGCAATTCCATATTGAGCCTGCCTGCCTGAATGAACTGATTTTTGTTTCGGAGCGCCAGCCTGTGCATATCGCCGCTCTGGACCTCAGGCAATGTCATGAAATAATTATATAACCGCGTCTCAAAAATCCTGTTCGCAATCTGTACGGCTCCGTTTTCCACAGTGGCAAACCCAAACATCAGCAATATATCAGTCTCCGAATCGTCGGCATTATATGAAATCGTCTCGCCCTGAAACAAAAGCAGATAAACCATTTTCCGAAGTTCAGGATACTCATTCAATTTCCCGATCAACGACTCAAACAACGTGTTCTTTTCAATCAGCAGCCTTCGCACAGCCTCCAGCACTCCCGGCTTTGTCCAGACCGATGCCTTATCCCCGAATCCCTCCGTTCCCGCAATCCGCTGATCCATCAGCTCGCAGAGACGGGAAACCAGAAAAGGATATCCCGACGTATAGTCAAAAAGCAATCCCGCCATCTGCTCCACATCCATTTCCAGATGGCAGTCAGCATCGTACTGCTCCAGCATCCCCGCGATATCCGCCCTGGAAAAACGCATCTCCACATCGAAATCGGCGGCAATATTCCACGGACTGTTCTGTCCATGATTCTCATGAGGGTTCATTTTCCGCTGTATATTGCGCACATCATAGACGCCGGCGAGAATCACTGACTGAAAGGTAGGCGTTTTCCTCCTCCTTAGGTAATAGGCCCGCAGCTGCGCGAGAAAGCCCAGAAACACCTGATTGTTTGAAGCCGTGTCCACCTCATCAATAATCAGCACGATTTTCTTCGCCGACTCTCTGCACAGCTGGCCCAAGGCTTTAAACAACACGGAAAGCGTCGCTTCACGAACCATTCCACTGGAATATAGCTCCAGCTTCGCCCTCACATCATCCGGAATATCCTCCGCACAGTCCAGCACCTCCCTTGCAAACGCCGCGGCAAAGCTCTGCTCGGTTTCAAAATCGGCGTGGCTGATTGTCTGGAAATCCATACTGATGACACTGTAATCATCCTTCAGATAATCGGCAAGCGCCGCCAGCATGGTCGTCTTGCCGTACTGCCTGGCTCTGTTGATGGTGAAGTATTTTCCCTCGTCAACCATTTTCCTGATGTCCCTCAGACGGCTGGACAAGTCAACCATATAGTGCAGCTGTGGGTCGCAGGAGCCATTTGTATGAAATGATTTTGCCATCATGAATGCTTCCTTTCCAAATCAGATAACCCCATTCTACCGCACCGTTCCCAAAAGTTCAAGCTACAGCTTGCATTTCTCCGCCCTTTCCTCTAAACTGAAGGAAGGACATTCTAAAAACGGGACAAGGAGGAACCACACATGGAACTGAAATCGAGAAAGGACATTCCCACGGAGCTTACCTGGGATCTGTCCTCCATCTATGCAACGGAAGAAGAGATGTACCGGGACGTAGAGAAGCTGAAGAGCCTGGGAGGGCGCATGGCGGCGGACTACAAGGGAAAGCTGGACACGCCCCGGACCATAGACGCCTGCCTGGACAACCTGCGGGAGCTGGAGCGGCTGATGACCCTCACCGGCAATTACTGCGACCTGGCGGTGTCCGTGGACTATTACGACACCTACAACCAGGAGCGCAACGAAAAGCTAGGCCGCCTCTTCGCGGAGATCTCCAGCGCCCTGAGCTTCATCGACAGCGAGCTGGTGGAGCAGGACGAGGCTATCCTGCGGGAGGCCATCGAGGCAGCCACGGACAATAAGCACTACCTGGAGGACGTGCTGCGGAACAAGCCCCACCAGCTCCATCCGGAGGTGGAGCGCGCCCTGGCGGCCCTGTCCCAGAGCCTCTACGCCCCCTACCAGATCTACAATATGGCCAAGCTGGCGGACATGAAGTTCGATGCCTTCCAGGCAGGGGGAAAGGAATATCCCCTGGGCTACTCCCTCTTCGAGGACGATTACGAGTACGAGCGGGATACGGAGGTCCGCCGCGCCGCCTTCGCCGCCTTTTCCCGAAAGATACGGGAGTACGAGAACGTGACCGCGGCCGCCTACAACACCCAGGTGCAGACGGAGAAGACCATGGCCACCCTCCGGGGCTTCGATTCCGTGTTCGACAGCCTCCTGTTCGGCCAGAAGGTGACCAAGGAGCTGTACCACCGCCAGATCGACCTGATCACGGAAAAGCTCGCCCCCCATATGCGCAGATACGCAAGGCTGCTGCAGAGGATCCACGGCCTGGACAAGATGACCTTCGCGGATCTGAAGATCGCCATAGACCCGGAGTACGACCCCAAGGTCACCATCGAAGAGTCCAGGGATTACATCGAAAAGGGCCTGTCCATTCTGGGGGAGGAGTATGTGGAGATGGTGCGCGCCGCCTATAGGGAGCGCTGGGTGGACTTCGCCCAGAACGCGGGCAAGTCCACCGGCGGCTTCTGCGCCAGCCCCTATGGGAAGAATTCCTTCATACTGCTGAGCTGGAACAACCGCATGGCGGACGTGTTCACTCTGGCCCATGAGCTGGGGCACGCGGGGCATTTCAAGGCCTGCAACAGCGCCCAGTCCATCTTCGACACCAATGTGTCCACCTATTTCGTGGAGGCGCCTTCCACCATGAACGAGCTGCTGATGGCCCATTACCTGCTGAAGACCAATCCTGACAGGAGGTTCCGCCGCTGGGTGCTGTCCTGCATGATCGGGAATACTTATTATCACAATTTCGTCACCCATTTGATGGAGGCAGCCTATCAGAGAGAGGTGTACAGAATCGTGGACGCAGGCGGCAGCGTGAACGCGGAGGTGCTGAACCGCCTGATGAAGGAGACCCTGGAGAAGTTCTGGGGCAGCGACGTGGAGATCTCCGACGACGCGGCCCGCACCTGGATGCGCCAGCCTCATTATTACATGGGCCTGTACTCCTACACCTACAGCGCGGGGCTTACCATCGCCACCCAGGCGTGCAAACGAATCGAGTCGGAAGGGGCGTCTGCCGTAGAGGACTGGAAGAAGGTCCTGGCCGCGGGCAGCACCTTGGATCCCGTGGGCCTTGCGAAGCTGGCAGGAATCGACATCACCACGGACGGGCCGCTGCTGGATACTATTGCCTATATCGGCGGAATCATCGAAGAGATTGAACGGCTCACCGATGAACTGGATGACTGATGATCCGGGAGCCGCACTCCGAAAGGCCGGTTCAAAAAGCTTTACACTTCCAGCAAAAGGCGTTATAATGAAAGCATATAGCAACTTGTTAAAAAGGTTTCCAGAAAGCAGGTGAATCGTATGGGAATGACGAATAAGCAATTTCAGGGTTTTGTCAGACTCACTTTGGCACAGATTGAGAGAGCGTTAAAAGAATCGCCGGACAACAAGGAATTACAGGAGCTAAAAGATATCTTCCAGAACATGCTGGAAGATGGCAATTGATTCATGGTGCCTACAGGAAAGCATGGTGATGGGTATGACAGAGGGCGAAATGTTAAAGATATCCGTGGAATAGTACTCGAGGCTACAGAGCTATATGCTATTGGTGGACAGGGATTCTGAGGCATATCAGGCGATGAAGATACGATATATCGAATTGAAAGTCATCCTGACCTGTTCGGGAATCAATCTTACAGATTTAGACAGGATCAAGGAGTAGACCCTGCCATCCACGGCAGGAGACAGGTATCCCCCAGGGCGGACATCATGCATAAATCTGCCCTGGGGGATTTATCATCTACATCTCCGCCATCCGTCAGAAACTGTCTGAAAATAACGGATACAATCCGTTTCGGGAAAAGCCCTGGCTCCTCACCCCGCCAGGATGCGCCTGGCCACGTACACCCCGCTGGCGGAGGCATGGGACAGGGAGTGGGTCACGCCGCTGCCGTCGCCGATGATGTACAGCCCCTTGTGCCTGCTCTCCAGGTTCCCGTCCAGCTCCACCTCCATGTTGTAGAACTTCACCTCCACGCCGTAGAGCAGCGTGTCGTCATTGGCCGTGCCCGGTGCGATCTTGTCTAAGGCGTAGATCATCTCCATGATGCCGTCCAAAATGCGCTTGGGCAGCACCAGGCTCAGATCCCCCGGCGTGGCGGCCAAGGTGGGCGTCACCATCCCCTCGGCAATCCGGGTGGCATTGCTGCGCCGTCCCCTGACCAGGTCGCCGAAGCGCTGGACGATGACCCCGCCCCCCAGCATGTTGGAGAGCCTTGCGATGCTCTCGCCGTAGCCGTTGCTGTCCTTGAAGGGCTGGGAGAAATGCTTCGCCACCAGCAGGGCGAAGTTGGTGTTCTCCGTGCGCTTCTCCGGGCTCTCGAAGCTGTGCCCGTTCACCGTGACGATGCCATTGGTATTCTCATTGACTACGATTCCGTAGGGATTCATGCAGAAGGTCCGCACATTGTCCTCGAACTTCTCTGTCCTGTATACGATCTTGCTCTCATAGAGCTCGTCCGTCAGATGGGAGAAGATCACCGCGGGCAGCTCCACCCGGACGCCGATGTCCACCCGGTTGGATTTCGTGGGGATGTCCAGCTCATGGCAGATCTTCTCCATCCATTTGCTGCCGCTGCGGCCCACGGACACGATGCATTTCCCGCAGGTGTATGCCTCTTTCCCGCAGCGCACCTCGTAGCCTCCATCCGTCAACGAGATAGCGTCTACCGGCGTATCGAAACGGAACTCCACCTTCTCCCGCAGCGCCGCGTACAGATTCTCCAGCACCACGAAGTTGATGTCCGTGCCCAGATGGCGCACGGAGGCGTCCAGGAGCTTTAGCTTGTTCTGCATGCAGATCTTCTTGAACTGGGTCCCGGCGGTGGAATATTTCTTCGTCCCCTCCCCGCCGTATTCCATATTGATGACGTCCACGTACTCCATCAAATCGATGGCCTGTTTCTTTCCGATATACTCGTGGAGCGTGCCGCCGAAATCGTTGGTGATATTGTACTTTCCGTCGGAAAATGCTCCCGCGCCTCCGAAGCCGCTCATGATGGAGCAGGACTTACAGCCGATGCAACTCTTCACCTTCTCCCCATCGATGGGGCAATGGCGCTTCTCCAGGGCGTGTCCGGCTTCGAAGACCGCGATCTTCAGCTCCGGTCTCTCCTTGGCCAGCTCATAGGCGGAAAAGATGCCTCCCGGCCCCGCTCCCACAATGATGATGTCGTATTGCATGATAACCTCCTCGCTTTCACCGGCCGCCTTCTTCCAGCCGGATTTCCCCCACAGGCTATTCTAACACAGGCCCCGGCCTCTGTGCAAGCGAACAATACGATTTTACGATTTTGCTATTTCAGAGCCTCCGCCTCCGCATCCAGCCTCAGCAAAAGCGCCGCAAGCTCCCCAGGCGTCCGGACCGTATAATCCGGCTCCTCCTCCGGATCCTCCGGTGTCATGCAGTACCGCGGCGACCAGCTCATCAGCACGGAGGCGATTCCGAAGCGGTTCGCTCCCAGGATGTCCCGCTTCAGGTTGTTCCCCGCCATGAGGATTCGCTTTTTATCCCCATCCTCCAGCCCCAGGGCTTCCATGGCCCTCCGGAACATCTTCGGCGAGGGCTTGCACTCCCCCACCTCCGAGCCCGCCGCCCGGTACTCGCTCCCCTCATCCACCAGCGCATCCCCGCTGTCTATGAAAAGGATAAGCCGCCTCGTCCTTTTCCCTCCTTGCAGGATAAACCGGGAATGCCCCATTTCCTGCCTGATGCTCCTGCCATCATACACCAGATTGCGGCTTTTGAAAAGGGATATCCCTCTCTGAAAACTATGAGTGGCATCACCGGGCTCCGGCTATCCCTTCCAGCGCACTGTCCCGGATACCGGAACCCTGACCTCCAGGAACCTCCCCTGCCTCTCGCCCGGCGCGCCTTCCGCCGGATTGCCATAGCAGTCCGTCACCGCCACAGAGCCGGCCACGTCCCCCACATCCAGCACCAGCCGCTCCTCCCTGGTTCCGTTCAGGACAGTCCAGTCCGCCACGCCCTCCGGAATCCTCAGGATACGATTCCCGCTGTAGACCGCCGTAATCGCCCTGCCGTCTTTCTGTGTCCAGACTACCGGATACAGGTTATGGGGTTCCAGGGCACAGATGGGCTGTTCCTGCAAAAGCGCCCTGTTCTCCCCCATGAAGCCCAGCCAGAACCGCAGCATCTCCCTCATTTCGGGCGTGAGGGCCTTCATCTTCACGGAAATCTGGGGCGTGGAGAAGATGCTGGAGATAATCTGGATCGCCGCCGCTTCCGGCGCCTCATCCTCATGCCACATCAGCGGGTCGCTGTGCACCGCCGTCCGGCCGCTGAGCAGGCGCAAATCCACTGTGCCCACCCGGTTGCGAATCGCCGAGTCCGGACAGTCCGCCACCCGGAACATGTTCCCGTACCGGCGCATGTTGGGGCCGATATAGCCCTGGCGGAATTCTATCATGATATCGCCGCTCTTTGCGGAAAGCCGCTCATACACCGTGCGCATCAGGCAGTCCAAGGCCTCCTGGACGCTCTCGAAATCCATCCCCTCCGGATCGTAGGCCGGGGAATCCGCCTGCTCCACGATGCAATCCACAAAGTCCAGCTTCAGCCCGTCCAGGTCCCAATCCCTGACGGCCCGCTCATAGGTGTCCGCCAGATAGTCCCGCACCTTTTTGTACCGGGGATCCAGCACGCCCGCCCGTATCAGCGGATTGTCGTCAAATGAGAGGAGCATGTCCCTGTATTCCTCCCACTTCCCGCAATGAATCCCCAGGAAGGGCACGCTGTACCAGATCATGTACTTCAGCCCCATGGCATGGACTCTCCTGATATGCTCCCCAAAATCCGGGAACCTCCTCCCGGAGACCTGCCAGTCCCCGCAGAAGGCATAGCCCCGGTTATTGTCCTCCGTCTGCCAGCCATCGTCCAGGATCATGGTCCGGAATCCCAGCTCTGCCGCCAGGCGGCATTCCTCCTCAATCTCCTCCACGAACAGGTTCTGGTGGTATGCGTACCAGGTGGAGTACACCGGCTCCCTGGCCGCCTCCGGCGTCAGGACAGGCAGGATGCCGCACTCCTCCTCCCACCATTTCACCACCGCCTGGACGGCCTGATAGAAGGGCAGCCTTCCCGTGTCCATCCGCACGTCCAGCTCATAGGAGCCTCCCGCCTCCGGGACAGCCTTTTTCAGGATGCATACGGGAAACCGCACCTGTAGAATCAACATGCCGTTCTCCTCCCGCACGCCGGCCCGGATGCCGATCCGCTCTCTGGTCTCGGACACCGCCACCGTGCACCGGTTTCCCCCGTCCTCGCCGAAAAGGCACGCCACCGGCGCGGACCTGGCGGTCATGCTCTCCCGGAAACGCCCGTAGTCCGCCTCTATGGAGCGGTTCATGCCGCAAAGCGGGCTCCAGATTCCGGCCATGTCCACATAGGGCATGCTCCATTCCAGCAGGACTTCCTCCCCTTCCGCCGGGTCACCGGGAGATTGTCCGCCAAGATAAAACCGGAAGACCTCCGCCTCCCCTTCCATCTGCTCCCGTTTCCATCCGGTCAGGAAACATGCCCCTCTTCTCACTATAGGCGCTTCCATGCGTCATACCTCCTGCTCTTCCACTTTTTTCCCGTTCACGGTGATGGGCTTTCCTGTGCGGTTCTTCACGGACAGGGCCCCCTCCCTCCATGATACATCAAATTCCCCCTCCAGAAAAGGGACATTTCTGATTTCGAACCATGTGATCCCTTCGGGGAGCCTGGGGACGATCTCTATGGCCGCCCCGGGCCCGTCAGGGCGGATGCCTGCCATTTCATATACAAATGCCTCTATGGCCCCATAGGACACCTCCGGGTATTCCCTGCGGAAGAGCCCGGGTGAGATCAGCTCCTTCAGCCAGTACGCTCCCCGCTCGGAATCTCCGTTTTGGTAGAACAGCACGGGATAATGGGACAGGCTCTCCACATTGACCCCCTTAAGCCCCGCCTCATGGAGGCCGTCCAGGTGAACCTTAAGCCTGTCCGGGTCGCGGAGCACCCGATAATAGCTCAGGCTCAGGGAATGCCCGATTTCGTCGCTGTGCCGCAGCTCGCCGTCCTCATCCTTCACCTGGTAGAAGCGCTGCTCCCCGGAGTCCCACCACTGTGTCCGGAGCATCTCCTCCAGCCTGCATGCCATTTCACCGCAATGGGCGCTCCTGTCCTGCTCCCCCCGGCCCCTGAAAATGGCCTGGGCGGAGCGGTAGCCCCTGATTTCGATGGCCAGCATGTCTATCAGCGCCTGGGCCCGGGCAAAGCGGCTGTCCTCGCAGTAGGAGGGAATCCCGAGCCTGGCGTCCGGATACCTGCGCTCCAACAGGCCGTCCCCGTCCCTGTCCCACCACCTGGCATATTCCTCCACCGTCATCCGGTAGAACCGCACGAAATCCGACTGGAACAGATAGTCCCTGTCCCCGGTCATGCAGTACATCCGGTAGCAGGCGTCCATGACATCAAAGTTCGCCGGAAGGTTGTACCAGAAATCCTGGTCGCTGGCATAGTCCACCGGGCAGGGCCGATAGTCCTTGTCTATCTCCCAGAAGCTACAGAACTGTCTGCTCTCCGCTATCCCCTGGGCAAACCTGAGCAGCATGTTCTTGGTATGCCGCCCAAGCCCCAGCGCCTCTGCTCCTTTTGCATGATGCGCCACATCCCGCATGCAGAATGCCTGCCTGTCCGGCAGCGCCGCCTCATACCATTCCCCCACCAGATCCCCCTCATGGCTGTAGGCCAGCGCCTGTTCCTTCGCCCAGGCGAATCCCGCATTCCATGCCGCATCCGATGTTGCAAATTCGATTCTTCCTTTCTCCACCATCTGCCCTCCTGTTTTCCTTATTTCCCATATTACTCATTGCTTCACCGCTCCCAATGTCATGCCGGAGACGAAATACCGCTGGAAGAACGGGTATATCACGAGAATCGGCGTCACCACTATGATGGTAATGGCCGCGCGCACAGTCAGCGGCTGAATGCCCCGCATCTTCTCCGCCAGCACCGCGGAATCCTGTATCTTGTTGATGGCGTTGGTCTGGTTCAGGATACGGTACAGGATGATCTGCAGATTGTCCCATGTGCCGTTCTTGCTGTACAGGTTCACATCGAACCAGGAATTCCAGTGCCCTACCCCTACATAAATCGAGATGCAGGCCAGCATCGGAACGCTCAAGGGGATGATGAACTGTGTGAAGATCCGCAGCTCGCTGGCCCCGTCCACCCGCGCCGCCTCAAAAAGCGCCTCCGGCAGATTCTGGATATAAGACGCGCACAGCAGCATATAGTAGGCGCTGAAGATGGAGGGCAGCCAGTACACCGCCAGCGTATTCACAAGGCCCAGCCTGGTCATGAGCAGATACACTGGAATCAGCCCGCCGCCGAAATACATGGTAATCAAGAACAGGATGCGCATGAATTTCCTGCCCCTGAACTGTCTGCAGCTCACGATATAGCCCAACAGGGCGTTGCCCAGGACAGCTGTCGCAGTGCCCACCATCGTCCGCACCACAGATACGAAAAAGCCCCGCACAAGGCTGCTGTCCGCAAGGACAAACTTATAATTCTCCAAGGAGAACACCCTGGGCCACAGATAGATGCCTCCACGCACCGCATCATACCCATCGTTGAAAGAGATTGCCAGCACATTGATGAACGGATAGACCACCACCACAAGAATGGCCAGCATGAGCACCAGGTTCAGGGCATCGAACACCCGCCCTGACTTGGTCTGTTTGATATAAAATGGACGACTCATCCCTACCCCTCCTCAGAAAATCGCTGTGTCCAGCTTCTTGCGGCAGAACCAGTTGGTCGCCCATACCAGTCCCACGCCGATGATGGACTTCATCAGTCCCACCGCTGTACCAACGGAATAATAGCCTAACTGAATGCCGTATCGATAGGAATAGGTGTCAATGACATCCCAGTAGTTCTGTGTGGACGCATTGCCCAGTACCAGGTGCTGCTCAAAGCCCGCATTCAGGATTCCGCCGATTCCCAGAATCCACTGTACCACGATAGTGGGCAGAATCGCCGGCAGAATGACATAGCGGACCGCGCCCAGCCTTCCCATTCCGTCTACCGCGCCTGCCTCCATCAGCTCCGAGTCCATGCTGGACATGGCAGAGAGATAAATGATGGAGGACCATCCCATCCCTTTCCAGATATTGGCGATGGTATACATGGCCCAATAATATTTCCCTTCCGTCAAAAACGGAATCGGCTGCTGCGTGATTTCCAGCCTCATCAGAATATCATTGACAATGCCCTCGTTGGAGAGCAGCATGAAAATCATGCTGCCCGCCACGACCCAGGAGATGAAATGGGGCAGATAGGAGGTGGTCTGAACGGTCTTCTTGAACCACCCCTCTTTCAGCTCATTCAGACACAGCGCGAACAGAATCGGTGCGGCGAACCCGATGGTGATCCCCAAAGTGCTCATCGCCAGCGTATTGCGCAAAAGCTGCAGGAACATGGGGTTTATCACAAAATCCTTGAAATACTTCAGGCCCACAAAGTTACATTTGAAGATATTCATGCCGGGAATATAGTCCACGAAGGCAATCAGCAGGCCATACATGGGCACATAGGCAAATACCACCACCCAGATGATGATCGGGATGCACAACAGCCACAGCTGACGCTGCTTCTGGAACATTTTCCAGCAATGCGCCGCTTTTCTCTTGATTCTTTCCATTATGTCTTCATCCTTTCATCGCCCTGTCTACTGCTCCAGCTTCTTCATTGCCGCCTTGTAGTTTTCGCTGTATGCCTGTTCCATCTTCTCCACGCCCGCATTCATCAGCGCGCTCTGCAGCTGCGCCCATGCCGCATCAAAGTCCGCATCGCTGCCCGCCTGCACCACCTGGGGCCAATTCATCTCCCATGCATCCTTCACCGCCTGCTCCGCCATTTTCACCTCGTCTGATTTCACGCGCAGCGTAAGGGCAGAGGAGTCGAATATGGTATCGGACAGATTCTCAATCATCATGGATTTCCATTTATTCTCTGTATACCACATCTGGTTGGGCCAGATATTATGCTCACCATCGTCCCATCTGGTCTGGTTCACGAACAGCCAGGGAACGCCTGTCCAATAGTGTTCGTCATCGTATGACCATGTTTCCGTAATCAGCTGTTCCTTCGCCACCGGATCCACCGACCAGTTTCCATTTTCATCGATATCCCAGAATTTACCGGTCCTGCCAGTATCGCCTATCGCCGTTCCGTTGGGAAGACCCCAGCCCGTAATCGCCTGTCCCAGTTCTGTGGCCTGCCAGTTGATGAACTTCAGCAGACTCTCAGGATTCTCAGCCTTGTCAGTGATAATCGTACAGGTGCTGCCAAGGTAATTCTTCGCGCTTAAATATGCAGTATCCACGCCCTCTGCCTTGAAGCCAATCTGTATGAAGCGCTTGTCCTCCGGCATATTGGGATCTATGCCCTGCCATACTTCATGACCCGCATTGTAGGATATCCACCAGCTGCCCACTGCGCCTACGATTCTCTCATTGGAGAATTTTGTCTTCCACTGCTCGAAATTGTTCGCAAAGGCATCCGGATCCAATGTCCCGTCCAGATAGAAACGGTTGAAAAATTTGGACATTTCCTTTCCCTCGTCCGTAAAGGCCCAATAGGTAAAATTGCCTTCATCGTCAATCTTGTAACCATCCTTCAGCCCCCAGAATCCGCAGTAGGAAGCCGGGCTGCCGGAGCTGTACAGAGACATGGCGTATCTGCTCTCTCCATTGGGCGTCGTAGGATATTTCTCCAGAATGGCGTTCAGGGCATTGTAATAGTCATCCGGTGTCTTAATCTCCGGAGCGCCAATCCCCTGCCATTCATCATAGCGGATATGTGCGGAAAAATCCGGGAAGTCATCGATGCTCCCCATGAGGCTGGGCACATACCAGAGCTTCTGCTCATCATCCAGGAACAGCGGATAGTGCTCGCCCATGGATTTTTTCAGGTCTCTTCCCAAAGTGTCCATATAAGGCGTCAAATCCACAGCCTTGTTCATCTGTACGAACTTCTCCATCACCGTAAAGGGCAGCGAACGGATGATGTCAGGATAGTCGCCCGATGCCAGTGCCAGGTTCACGGCCTCCGTGCCGTCACCTGTGATATGCTGGATGTTGAACTCCACATTGAATTTCTCTTTGAAATACTTGATGACATTCTCTTCTCCGGCCTTCTCCCCCTCTGTAGGCGCATAATCCCCTGCCGCATCCAGAATATTGATGACCAGCGTATCCTCCGGAACCTCCCAGCCGAACTCATTGACATTGCCCGACCCCCCTGCGCTCTCCCCCGCGTCCTCTGAGGATTCCGCGCTCCCCTCTTCCGATGAGGCCTTGCTCTTCTGAGTGCTGCTTTCTACCCCCCCGGAGCTTTCATCGCCGGAAGTTCCTGCATTGCCGCAACCTGCCAGCATCGACACAGCCAGTCCCACTGCAACCAACGACATCATTTTTTTCTTCATAACCTTTCTCCTCTCTTGAAAATCATTCAGGCACCTTATTGTCTGAATCCAGTTTTATTATAATTCTTTTCTGTCGCCGTCATTAATAGGAAAAAGCTATTACTATATGGAGAAATGTTAGGTCGTCTGTTCAAAATGCCACATATGTCATTTTTAAACATATAAATTTTCGCCAAAAATGCACAACCTTTCTCCATAGCTCTTGAAACACCTCTACATTTATCCTATAATAATAGACATATTCATGTGCCAGAAAGGGGATATATGCTGTGGCGATGCAGTCCTTGATAAAAATAGACAGGAATCACAATGAGCTTGAACGATTCATTCACTTCTACAATGTCAACCGGAACCAGAATCTGGTTCTGATTCAGACGGGCTGCCAGAATAACTGTCACTCCATGCAAGTCCGGCCCAGAGTACGTGACCATTACCTGCTCCATTTCGTCATCTCTGGCTCTGGCTGTCTCCATCTTCAGAATGCCTCCTATCCCGTGAATGCCAACGAATGCTTCCTGATTTACCCCAATGAGCTCTCCTCCTATCATTCTACAGATGGCGGCACCTGGGGCTATTATTGGATTGGCATTGCCGGTGAATTCGCAAAGGAGCTCATCGCGCGTGCAGGTTTCCAGAGCGACAGACAGGTCATGCACTTCACGAATCTCGCTGTCTTTGACACATTAAAGCAACTGGTGGATACTGCCATGCTGTACCAAAACGATATCTATGGCCTGGAGCTGACCTCCAACAGCCTGATTTATCATCTTTTCGCCATACTGTACGCGGAAAAGAAAGAAGAACGTCTGAGCTTCCATGCACCTATTGTGGAGGATAACTCCACCCTGTTTGGTCTTGGCTCCTCCTCCCGCCAATGGGTCTCAACTGTCATCACGTTGATTCAGGACAACTATGGGGAAAATCTGCGGGTGGACAATATCGCGGACACTCTGCATCTGAACCGTAGCTACCTCTCTGCCCTCTTCAAGCAGGAGACCGGGATTTCCATCAAGCAGTATCTCTCCTCCTACCGCATAGAGGCCGCAAAGAACAAGCTCCTAAAGACCGGCCGGAGCATCACGGAGATTTCTTACCAGTGCGGTTTTAAGGATCCTTTGTATTTTTCCAGGATTTTTAAAGAAAAGGTGGGCTGCAGTCCCAGCGAGTTCCGGCAGTCCTCCTCTTTCGATGCTTATGATTCCAGACAGGAGGCCGACGGCGGAATCGATATCGAGCGGCCTCCCTACGATGACTTTTTTATTGCCTATTTATGAAAATTCGGCAAACCTCTGCTTCAGGGCCTCCCTCAGATTTCCTGCCCGTCCTCTTCCACGGACTCGTCGGCCTCTGCGGCGCCATCGCCCCGCAGCTGGTTCCCCATGCTGGCCTCTTCGTCCTCGATTTCCTTCTTCACGGACTGAATCTTGGTGTCCTCGGCGATGGCCCGCATGATCAGGTTCAGATCCTCCGGCGAGAACATGCCGGCCGCCTTGGAGAGGAGCCCGATGCTGTTCCGGTTCACCTTCAGATGCCCTCCGCCGGACAGAGGGATGTTCAGCACGTTCTTCTCGTCCGTCATGTCCCCCAGGCAGATGCTGTTGGTCCGTTCATCGCACACGAATACCACACCATTGTATTCTATCACGCCGTCCTTGGCCAGATGCCCGTAAGGCACCTTGGCGCACTCCCGCATGCTCCCTATGGGATTGGGCTTGCCTGCCACGGCGGCCTGGTATATCTTCTCCGCCTCCGACCGTGGCCCTTTGGCTCCCCCGGTGCCATCTGCCCCGTCCTCGTCCTCCGGATCCTCCGGCACCGGAAGGTGTCTGTCGACTGTGGCCCACCCCGTGTTGCCGGATTCCCCTCCGGGAAACCCAAGTTCCGCGAAACGCTTCCCCGACACTTCCTTAGACCGCTTCGCCGGCAGGACGTCCGTCCCTGTATAACCTGTTCCAATCCTCATAACATATCTCTCCTTCCAGGCTGCCTCCCGGACAGCCCCACGTACTCCAACCACATTTCCGTGCATACCGCACGGCCAGCGCCGCATCAATGTATACTGCCTAACGATTTCACTTGCCGTGAAACCAGACTGCATAACGCTGACTGGTTCAATCGCATGATTACATTAGGCAGTATTCAGCGTTATGCAGTATAAGTCCGGAAGAATGCCCGCACTCGGGGCATTCTTCCGTGCGAATGCACTCTTCTCACATTATCCGCGGAAATTATACCGGCTCAGATAGGAATTGGTCAGAGCCCCGCTGGAGGTATACTGGCTGGCTGCGTTTGTGGCGCTGACAGCCGCGTTGTCGGCTGCCCTGGAAGCCACGGCCTGCATCCTCTTTGCGAAGTCCCCGGAAGCGCCCAGGGCCGCCTTGACCTTCTCTGCGTCCGCCTCCGCCAGCTTATCCTTGTTCAGGGCAAGGGTGCCGTCCTTCCTGACCGTGATGCCGACCTCCTCCAGCTTATCCTTGTTGGAGGCGGCGATTTCCTTCATGGTCTGACGATAATAATCATTCAGGATACCGGAGGACTTCCTCAGCCCCTCCATGGTATCGTTATAATGCTGCACCACATTGGCCGCCGTGCCGGTCAAGTCCTTGCCGCCCACATCCGCTTTCTCCGCCAGGAGCTTGGTCTGCTCCTTCAGGGAGGTGGCGGACTTCTCCAGCTTCTCGTAATTGCTCCGAAGCAGCCTTGCGCTCTGGACGCTGTTGGCGTTCAGCATCATGCCCAGCCTGCTGTTCTGGAGCCCTGAATTGTTCCGGGCCGCGCTCAGCAGGGAGCTGCGCCTGGATGCCGACAGGCTCGTCCTCCTCCTGCTGTGGTTCAGCATCTGTGTGGTAGTCCTTCTGATTCCTGTTCTGATTCTCATGTTTCATCCCTCATTTCTGTCATGATCTATACTGCACACCGGTTAAATTTGCAGTGTAACCCGACTGCAGACCGCCAGCCAAGCGCTTTCCCGGGGACGCCACTGTAAATCCTGGCGGTCTGCAGTATATATATAGTCCTTATCTGCTTTTAACCGAAGCCTGCCCTGCCTATCCCGCTTTCAGCCCGGGCCGCCGAACCGGGGATGCCGATCCGAAGGGAGGCTTTCCCGAATGTCCGGCCGCGGGCCCGGCGAATTACACGGTTTTTAGATATTTTGTATACGTTTTGGCAAATTTCGAATACTTCTCCCTGGCCAGGTACACATTCTCCCCGTTCTTCAGCCGCACGGCCCCTGTCCCGTATTCCGCCACATAGGCCAGGTTCACCAGATAGCCCCTGTGGCAGCGGAAGAACCCGTCTCCCAGCAGCTCTTCCATGCTCTTCATGGTGGCATAGATCGTGATGTTCTCGCCCAGGGTATGGATCTCCACCTTCCGCTTATGGCTCTCCACATACAGGATCTCCTTCTTCTGCACCACATAGCTTCTGGCCCTGGTCTGGAAGAAAAGCTGGCTCCCGCCTGCGCTCTCGTTTTTCCGGACTTCCCGGCAGGCGCTCTGGAATACCCTGCAGAACTTCTCCGGCTCCACGGGCTTGAGCAGATAGGAGAAAGCCGATACCTCAAAAGCCTCCGCCGCGTATTCCTTCAGGGCCGTCAC
>NZ_CAPDXS010000118.1:0-16536 GCF_948601915.1 uncultured Acetatifactor sp.
CCCCTGGGCAGCATGTCCTGGGGGCTGGTGAGGAGCACATGCTTTCCGTCCAGCTCGAAGAAGTCCGGGCACTCCCACATCCTGCCGAAGCGCCCGTTGTTCTTCGCCAGAATCTTCTCGTACTGCCAGTGCAGGCCATCGGCGCTGCTGTAGAGCAGGATCTGGCCGTCCTTGTCCCCGGTGCAGTTCCCTGCCACGCAGTAATAGCGCCCGTCCTCCCCCAGCCAGGCCTTGGGGTCGCGGAAGTCGTACCTGCTGCCGCCCTCCGGCAGGGCCTTCTCCGTGAGCACCGGGTTCTCCGGCAGCTTCTCATAGTCCCTGCCGTCCCCCAGGGCGATGCACTGGGTCTGGATCTCATGGAAGCTGCCGTCCGGCTGGGGCTCATGGAGCACGCCGGTGTACATCAGCATCTGTCTGCCGTCCGCCAGCTCCAGCGCGCTTCCCGAAAAGCATCCGTCCTTGTCGTAGGGCATGTCCGGGGCCAGGGCCGCGGGCAGGTACTCCCAGTGCAGGAGATCCCTGCTCACCGCATGCCCCCAGTGCATGGGACCCCAGTAGGAGCTGTAGGGATGGTACTGATAGAACATATGGTACATCCCCTGATACCAGGAAAAACCGTTGGGATCGTTCATCCAGCCCGCCCTGGGTGACAGGTGGAAGGCGGGGCGCGCCTCCTGAGGGATCTGCGCCTCCGCCATCTCTTCGTATTTTCTTGCCTCTCGCAATGTCTGACTTGCCATGTTCTACCTCGTTTCCGCGGCCCGTCCCGCCGCCAGCCGATTCCGCTATGCCCGCTTCCTCCGCTTCTTTTTTGGCGTGGCCGCCGTCTGCTTCCGGGATTTCTTCGGCGTTTCTTCCTCCGGCTCCTGGGGCGTTTCCTTCTGCTGCTCCCGCAGCGCCTCTTCCTCCCGGGGCTTTCCCGGTGTCTGCTCCCGCAGCGCCTCTTCCCCCCGGGGCTTTCCCGGTGTCTGCTCCCGCAGCGCCTCTTCCCCCCGGGGCTCCTCCACCTTCTTCAGATAATAGAATCCAAAGGCCGGCACCCGGACCTCCTCAGGCCGCACCTTCTCCCCGGAAATCAGGTCCACGTACTCGCCGTCCGCCTCGTGGATCCAGGCCGTCTTCTCATATCCGCTGAAATTGAACAGGCCGAAGAGCTTCTCGCCCCTGTAGTACCTGCCGATGCACAGGATGGCCTTCTCCCAGGTCTCGACGGTCCAGGTGTCCGCTCCCGACACGAACACCTTCTCCCGCTTCCGGATCTCCTCCAGGGCCTTCAGCCTTCCGAAGAGCTTCCCCTCCACGGTGTCGGGGTCGTCTATGTTGCCGGCCAGCTCCCAGTTCATGGCTCCCCGGTGGATGTATCTGGAGTCCGGCGCCTTGTCCGGATCCTCCTTGTAGGTATAGTCGTTGACCTGGGCAATCTCATCCCCGCCGTAGAGCACCGGGATGCCTGACTGCATGAACATGTAGGCGTGGAGCATCACATCCTTCCGGATGGCCCTCTCCATAGCCTCCCCATCCTGCTCGAACCCTGCCTTCTCAATGCCGCACATGGAAGCCGTGGTGCCGCAGAACCTGGCGTCCCCCGTCACGGGATCCGCGTTGTAGAGCTCTCCCCGGCTCTCGCTGTCCCCGGCATAGCCCTGGAAATAGTCGTTTAAGTACTTCTTGTGGGCGCGCTCCTCGATGCCCTCCCCCTTCAGGGCGGGATAATCCAGCCCCCAGCCGATATCGTCATGGCAGCGCAGATAGTTCAGGAACACATACTCCTTGGGCAGGGAGTTCACGATGTCCAGCTGGCGCTTCAAGAGCCTCACGTCCCTGGTGGCCACCGTATGCCAGGTGGTGGCCATGGTGGTCACATTGTAGAGCATGTGGCACTCCGGCTTCTCCACCGTACCGAAGTAGGGCACCACCTTCTCCGGCTCCATGACCACCTCCCCCAGCAGCAGGATGCCCGGACAGACGATTTCCCCAATCATGCGCATCATGCGCACAATCGTATGCACCTGGGGGAGGTTGCGGCAGCTCGTTCCCAGCTCCTTCCAGATATAGGGTACCGCATCGATGCGGATGATGTCAATCCCCCTGCCCGCAAGATACAGAAAATTGTACATCATCTCGTTGAACACCCTGGGGTTGCGGTAGTTCAGGTCCCACTGGTAGGGATAGAACGTGGTCATCACATAGTGGCCGCAGTCGGGCAGCCAGGTGAAGTTCCCCGGGGCCGTGGTGGGGAATACCTGCGGAACCGTCTGCTCGTACCGGGAGGGGATGTCGCCATTGTCATAGAAAAAATACCGGCTCATGTATTCCCCGTCCCCCTGGCGGGCCCGCCTTGCCCAGTCATGCTCCTCCGAGGTATGGTTCATGACAAAGTCCATGCACACATTGATTCCCTTCTTGTGGCAGGCGGCCGTGAGCCGCTCCAGATCCTCCATGGATCCCAGATCCTCCTGCACCTTCCGGAAATCCGACACGGCGTACCCCCCGTCGGACCTGCCCCTGGGCGTATCCAGAAAGGGCATCAGGTGGATGTAGTTCACGCCGCACCGTTCGATATAGTCCAGTTTTTCGGTTACGCCTTTCATGTTCCCCGCGAAATTGTCTATATAGAACATCATGCCCAGCAGGCCGTTGCCCTTATACCAGTCCGGGCGTTCCTCCCGCTCCGCGTCCATGGCCTTCAGCCCCTGGTCCCGCTCCCTGTAGAATCTCTCCATATTGTCGCACAGCTCGGCGAACATGTCCCCGTTGTGGTACAGCTCCATGTAGAGCCAGCGCAGCTCGTCATGATGTCTTGCCAGCCGTTCTTCAAAAGTATGCGTCTTGTCCATATGCTTACCTCTCTTGGTTTTTCCCTGAAAATATATGATACAAAAAGGGCTGCCGCATTCCCCAGTGTCTTTTTGTCATGCAAGCAGCCCCTCTTGAACTTTCTCTTTGCCTTTACTTCACCGCGCCGGAGGTCACGCCCTCAACGATATAGCGCTGCAGGAACAAATACAGGACCAGGATCGGCAGCATGGCCAGCAGCAGGGCCGCCATCACCAGACCGATGTCCGTGGAATAGGTTCCGTAGAATACCTGGGTGGCAATGGGAATCGTGTACATTTCCTTTCTCCCCAGTACCAGGCTGGGCAGCAGATAGTCGTTCCAGAATGCCATGGCATCTATGATGGCCACCGTGGCGATCGTGGGCTTCAGCAGAGGGAACACGATCTGCCAGTAGGTCTGCCACTTGGTGCAGCCGTCGATGGTGGCCGCCTCCTCCAGAGCTATGGGCACATTGGTATGGATCGCCCCGTGGAACATGAACGTGGCCATGGACAGGGAGAATCCCACATGCATGAATATCAATGTCACCCTGCTGTTCAGGATCCCCAGGGTGCCGCCGTAGAAGGATACCAGGGGAATCATCAGCACCTGGAAGGGAATGACCATGGAAGCGATCATCATACCGAACAAAGCGCCGCAGGCCTTCCACTTGTTGCGCACGATCACATAGGCCGTCATGGAGGCCAGCAGGATCGTGAAGATGGTGGAGGATACCGTGACAACCATAGAGTTCCCAAAGGATCTCCAGAAATTCATCTTGTCCATGGCCTCCGGGAAGTTCTTCAGGGTAAAGCCACGGGATCCCACCAGCGCCAGGGGATTGGAATTGATATCCCCCTTCTCTTTAAATACATTGATCAACACCAGCAGGAACGGGAAGATAAAGCAAGCGAACAATACAATCAGTACCACCATGAAGACGGCATGTTTGATTTTTCGGTTTCTGGCTGCTCTTTCATTCAAATCATCCATTATGCTGACACCTCCGCTTTCTTACCGATGCTGACCTGAAGCACGCCTACCACTGCGCATACAATGAAGAGGATCAGTGCCTCGGCCTGGCCGGTACCATAGTTTTTATAGGTGAACGCCTGGTTATACACATGCATGGCTGCCATAACCGAGCTGTTGAAGGGTTCGCCGTTTGTCAGGGACAGGTTCACATCGTATACCATGAAGCATCTGGTGATGGTCAGGAACAGGCACTGTACAAAGGACGATACCATCAGGGGGATGGAAATCTTGATGATGGACTGGGTGTTGGTGCAGCCGTCTATCCTGGCGGCCTCCAGCACGTCAGCCGACACGCTCATGAAGCCGGCCACGTAGATCAGCATCATATAGCCTGCGTACTGCCACACGGAGACGATGATCAGGCAGAGCATGGCGCCATTGGTGGTAGCCAGCCAGGAGGTGGAAAGGGCGCCGATGGAAAGGGCTTCGCCAACAGCGACGAAGGCACGGTTGAACACGAATTTCCAAATGTAACCGAGCACGATGCCGCCGATCAGGTTCGGAATGAAGAATCCTGCCCGGAAGAAGTTCTGGCCCTTGACGCCGCTGGTCACAAGGAAGGCCAGGATGAAGGCCACCACGTTCACCAGGATCACCGCAATGGCGGAGTAGATCACCGTCCTGCCCAGCGCCTGCCAGTAGGCCACATCCGAAAAGGAGGCCACATAATTGGCGATTCCCACAAAGGGCTTCTGGGAGGACACGCCGTCCCAGCTGGTGAAGGTCAGATAGAAGCCATATATGAAGGGGACAATGACGACAGCGATGAATATAAAGGTCGTCACCCCTGCAAACATCATGAATTGTTTGCATTTGTAGGACATGGTATTAGTTTTCATAGTCTCAATCCTTCCTGGAATGCTTTTCTTCTAATGAAATGCTTTTCTTCCATTGGAATCCATTGGAATGCCCCCCGCGGGCGCTGCCCGGCTGCCGCGCCCCAGAGGGGGCAGGGGCAGCGCCGCGGGAGCCAGATGTCAGAATTCTGCCAAATCAGTGCTCCACAGGCGTGGTGTTCTTCCAGTATTCCTCAATCTCAGCCGCGAAGCCAGCCCTGTCTATCTGATCC
Source organism: uncultured Acetatifactor sp. (assembly GCF_948601915.1). Lineage (NCBI taxonomy): Bacteria > Bacillati > Bacillota > Clostridia > Lachnospirales > Lachnospiraceae > Acetatifactor > uncultured Acetatifactor sp. Next base: position 4,922 of record NZ_CAPDXS010000118.1, read on the forward strand.
GCCAGATATTTCTGGAAGGAAGCGCCGCACTTGGAGAGATGGTCGTCCGGGAAGTAATTGTAGTTGTCGATCAGCTTCCCTTCGTCCGCGTACTTCTTTACGGAAGCGGACAGAGGATCCAGCGCTTCCGCGTTGACATTGCTGAAAGCGGGGACAAGGGCGCACTGCTCGGTGAGGAAGGCGTTTCCGTCCGCCTCGAACACGATCCAGTTCAGGAAGTCCTTGGCCGCCTGCCTCTGCTCGTCGGAGGTGTTCTCGGAGGAATCGATGAACATGTACTTGGAGCCGCCGCCCACCAGCTTCTCGTTGGCGCCGTCGTCGGTGTTCTGGGGAACGGGCATCATTCCCATCTTCTCGGAATACTCATAGGCGTTGATCACGGACCAGTCCCAGTTGCCGCCGAACATGAAGGCGATCTCGCCCTCGGCCAGCTTCTGCTCCGTCACCTCGCGCTCCGCGGCCACAGGGGAACCCGCGGCGTAATTGTATTTCTTCAGAGCGTCGAAGGTATCCATCTTGGCAGTCCACTTGGGGTTGTTCGCCAGGTCGGCGGTGCCTGCGTGAAGGGCGCTTATGTAGGCTTCCACGTCCGGCTGCTCCTCATAGACCTCGCACAGGAAATGCGCGCCCAGGGACCAGTCCTCCTTCATGATGCCGGTGGGCGTCTCCATGCCCCCTGCCACAAGCTCATCCAGCAGCCCCTGGAAGGCGTCCAGCGTCTTGTACTCCTCCGGCTTGAACTCCTTTCCGGTGACGGCCTCGATGGCCTCCGCGTTGTAGATGACGCCTCTGGCCTCCACGCATACCGGGAAGCCTACCACCTTGCCGCCTACGGAGATGGCGTAATCCGTGTTGGCCACCCATTTCTCATTGCTCAGGTCTGCCGCATGCTCCTCCGCCAGAGAGTAGACGTCCTTGGCGTCCACCATGGAGATGGTGTAAGGATCGTTGGCGGAATACTTGGTGGCCATGTGGGCCGCCACGGTGTCATTGGAATAGTAAATCTCCACATTGACGCCCTTTGTCTTGCTGTACTCCTCGGCCATAGCCTCGAACTGGCTCTGCACCTCTGACTTGGAGTTGAAGATGGTGATGGATACCCCCCCCGTCTCCCGAAGAGCCGCCGTCTCCGCCTTCCCCGCCGCATGCCGTCAGGGAGAGCCCCATCGCTGTTGCCAGCATCATTGCAAGTAGCTTCTTTCTCATGTTCCTTTTCCTCCTTATATAGCGCCTCCGCGCCTTTTTTATGATTTTGGGCCGTTTCCGGCCTGATTGCCCGATCAGTTGAAACCCTGTTCCGTTTTGCATGACATGATCATAGCACAGTAGTTTTTATATGTCAACCGCTTAACATATTTTTCGTGATTATAGTCAAAAACAGGCGCTTATTTTCTTATTTTTGGCTTGTTTTTTGTATATATTTACTATATTTTGGGCTTGTAAACAGTTTTTACAACATGATAAGCCTTTGTTATTTTTATTGACTATGTGATAACATATTCTTACTTATTTTCCGATTTTATGGGCCGCTTTCGCCCAATCCCAGGAATTTCGGCCCTTCGGCCGCCTGCGGAACGACTGTTTCCCGTCCCCCGGAGCGGCCGGGGAAGCCCCTCTCTCCAGCGCCGCACATAGATTTCGGCGTTTTTTATGTGCTTTTCCACAGAAAAAGAGCCCTCCGCTCTCTCAGAACGTAGGACTCCTTTCCTAAATCCTCCATAATCATCCATTTTCCTTACGTAGTCCCCCTCTCCACCAGGCGCACCGGAAGCACCGTCCGCTTGGGGACCACCTTCCCGGAGACGGAATCGTGAAGGAGGTTGACCGCAATCTCCGCCATCTCCTTGGCGGGCTGGTGGATGGTGGTGAGCTGGGGCGTGGTAAGGGTGGACAGGAACACATCGTCGAACCCGATGATCTTCAGCCGCTCCGGCACCGGAATGTGGAGCCTCCCGCAGGCCTGCAGGGTCTGGGCGGCGATGACGTCGCTGTTCACGAACAGCCCGTCGGTCTCCGGATATTTCCGCAGGGCCTCCTCCAGCATGTCCTCGTACATCATGCTGTCGTACTGGATTTCCTCCGTGAGGATCTCCTCAAAGTGCACATGCTCCCTCTCGCAGACCTCCCGGAAGCCCTCGGTGCGCATGTCCGCGGGCATGAAGACGCCCCCGATGTTCCCCACATGGAGCAGATGCCTGCAGCCGCAGGCAATCAGCTTCTCCGCGGCCAGCACGCCCCCCTGTCTGTTGTCGCATTCCACCGCCGCCGTGCCGTTGTCCAGGAACCGCTCGATGGTGACCACCGTAATCCCGATCTTGTCGAAGACCTCCACCGGCACGGTGCCGCTGCACAGGATGATCCCCGCCACCTTGTTGCCGGTGCAGATGTCAATGTATTCCCTTTCCTTCTCCTGCATGTTCCGGGAATTGCACAGCAGTATCCTGTACCCCTTCTTATAGGCCTGGTACTCCAGGTGGCTGATCATCTCTATGAAATACGGATGGCGGATATGCGGCACGATGAGCCCTATGGTGTTGCTGCTGCTCTTGGAGAGGGAGCGGGCCACCTCATTGGGCTGGTAGTTCAGCTTCTTCATGGCCTGGTCCACCTTCTCCCGGGCGCTGTCACTGATGTATCCCCTGTTGTTCAGCACCCGGGACACCGTGCCTACCGTAAGCCCCGATTCCCTCGCCACATCCTTTAACGTCGCCATATCATCACTCCCTTTTCCATATTGTCGTCCGTATTTATAACAAGCGGTTATCATTCCTTTTCACCAGTATACCATATTATTCCGGATCCGTAAAGACTGCCAAAAAATATGTCTTCAAAAACTGCCGTCCAGGTGGTATAATATTGGCACATAAACGCATCGCGTCCATCTTATTTTTCATAGGGGCCATGCGCGGACGGGGGGGGCATTTTATGCATATACCGAAAAAGAACTGGAAGAACATCGTATATATCTGTATCCTGCTGGCGGGGATTTGCCTGCTGTTCCAATGGTATTCCGCCACGAACCGGCGCCGAATCGAGAACCAGAACCTGAATTATGCCATGGATTCCGCCGACCAGACAGCCAGGCGAATCAAGGGCGAATTCCACAGCGCCCAACTCCGGATGCGCAACTACGCCTATCTGCTGGGCACCAGCCAGGACCGGCCGGAGATTGCCCCGGAGCTGCTCCGGGGGATGGAGGAGCACGCCTCCTTCGACGCCATCCGCTTCACCAATGCCCAGGGCCTCAATACGGCCTCCGACGGCCAGACCAGCGACAGCCGGGACCGGAACTATTTTCTGAACGGCATGCAGGGGAAGAGCGGCATGGAGGTGCTCCGGTCCAGAATCACCGACCAGATGATGACGGTGTTCTACGCCCCTGTGGAGCATGACGGCGAGATTACCGGCGTGCTGCTGGGACTGTACTTCGCCGAGGATTATCTCCGGGACATGCTGACCACCAGCTACTTCGGCGAAACGGCGGACGCCTATCTGTGCAGCCAGGACGGCTGGATCATTGCCAGCTCCGTTGTAGGCAGCCACGACCAGCCTCTGACCGAGCTGCTACTGGAATCCGGCAATATCGATAAGGGCACCGCCGACGCGGTACAGGCGGCCTTCCAGAACGGCACCGAGAGCGCCGGCTTCCAGTGCACGCCCGAGAGCCTGTCCGACAATCTGTGCGTAATCCGCATACCGGACAGCGACTATGTCCTGGTCCAGGCCTTCCCCCAGAGCGTGACCAGGTCCATGCTCCGGGAGGCCAACCATGCCGGCATGGTGCTGCAGGTCATCCTGATCTGCCTGTTCGTCGTCTATATCATCGTCCTGCTGTTCCACAGCCGCATGCGGCGGAAGATCCTGGAAAAGCAGAACACCCAGTTCGGCTATGTGCTGGACGGCCTGAACACCCTCTTTTCCTCCAGGTATCTCACGGTGGACCTGGAGACCAACACCTATTCCTACCTGGCCGGCATCCAGCCCCTGAACAGCAGCCTGGCCAGGGAGGGCTCCTATGACGACGTCATCCGGGCCAATGCCCAGGATCTCATCGAGGAGGAAGAGAAGGAACGGTTCCTCCAGGCCTTCAGCCCCGAAGCCATCGCGAAGGCCCTTTCGGAGCAGGACACCTTCACCTACGAATGCCATGTCTCCCGGAACGGGAAAGAGGACTGGGAGCATCTGATAGCGGTGCGCCTCCAGCGGGAGGCGGGGCGGGCCGTCCGGATTCTGTTCGTCCGCCAGAACATCACGGAGCTGAAGCAGCGAGAGCTCCAGAGCCAGAAAGCGCTGTCCGTCATGAACCGCAAGGAGCGGCAGTACCGGATAGCCATCACCTCCACGGCCTTCTGCACCTTCGAGTTCAACCTCAGCCGCGACCTCATCGAGCAGGACATCACCATCTCCGTAGGCGGGCGGCAGGTCTCCCTGCTGGAAATGATCGGCCTGGAGGCCCCCTGCACCGCCTCCGCATGCTTCGAGGGCTGGAAGTCCTTCATCATGGAGGAATCCCTGGAGGAGTACAGGACCGTGGTCAGTTTAGAGCATCTGCGGCAGCGCTTCGAGCAGGGTGAGCTGGATGTCAACTTGGATTACTGGGGCTTTGGCGAGGCCAGGCAACCCATGTGCGTGCGCCAGTCCTTCATCATGAACCGGGAGAGCGCCACGGGGGACATCATGGTCATGGTGGTGTCCAAGGACATCACCGCCCAAGTGCAGAAGCAGCGGGAGCAGACCCTCGCCCTGCAGGATGCCCTGATGCAGGCCCAGAGGGCCAACCAGGCCAAGACCACCTTCCTCTCCAATATGTCCCACGACATACGCACCCCCATGAACGCCATCATCGGTTTCGCCACCATCGCGGCCAGCCATATCGACAACCGGAATCAGGTGAGGGACTGCCTGCAGAAGGTGCTCTCCTCCAGCAACCACCTCCTGAGCCTGATCAACGATATCCTGGACATGAGCCGGATTGAGAGCGGAAAGGTGCAGATCAAGGAGCAGGAGTGCAACATCTCCGAGCTGACCCACAACCTGGTGAACATCATACAGCCCCAGGTGACGGCCAAGCGGCTGGACCTGTTCATCGATACCTTCAACGTGAACAACGAGGACGTGATCGCCGATCCCCTGAAGCTCAGCCAGGTCTTCGTGAACCTGCTGAGCAATGCCGTAAAGTACACCCCCGCGGGGGGCACCGTGAGCTTCCGCATCCAGCAGCAGTCCACTTTCCACCGGGGCAGAGGAGACTACATATTCATCGTCAAGGACAATGGCATCGGCATGGCGCCGGACTTCGTGGAGCATATCTTCGAGCCCTTTGAGCGGGAGGCCAGCACCACCAAGACCGGCATCCAGGGCACGGGCCTGGGGATGGCCATCACCAAGAACATCGTGGAGATGATGGGCGGCACCATCACCGTCCAGAGCGAGAAGGGGCAGGGCAGCGAGTTCCGGGTGGAGCTGAGCCTGAAGCTCCAGGATACCGAGCGGAACGCGGCCCAGATCAAGGAGCTGGAGGGGCTGCGGGCCATCGTGGTGGACGACGACTGCGACAGCTGTGAGAGCGTATGCAGGATGCTGGCCCAAATCGGCATGCGGGCGGAGTGGACCACCTCCGGAAAGGAAGCGGTCTATCGGGCGAAGAGCGCCTACAATGAGGGGGATTCCTACCATACCTATATCATCGACTGGCAGATGCCGGAGATGAGCGGGCTGGAGACCTGCAGGCGCATCCGCGAGGCCATCGGCCGCGAGGTCCCCATCATCATCCTCACCGCCTACGACTGGACGGACATCGAGGAGGAGGCCAAGCAGGCAGGGGTCACCGCCTTCTGCGCCAAGCCGCTGTTCATGTCCGACCTGAAGTCCGCCCTGCTGGCTGCCAACCATCTCATCGAAAAGGAGAACGAATCCGCCTCCTGGACAGAAGCCGATTTCTCCGGCAAGCGCATCCTCCTGGTGGAGGACAATGAGCTGAACCGGGAGATTGCGGAAGCCATCCTGACGGAGACCGGCTTCGAGGTGGAGTCCGCGCCGGACGGCACGGATGCGGTGGACATGGTCCGCCAGGCCCAGGAGCATTATTACGACGCCGTCCTCATGGACGTGCAGATGCCTGTGATGGACGGCTACGAGGCCACCAGGACCATACGGGCCCTGCCCAGGCAGGACGTCAAGACCCTGCCCATCATCGCCATGACCGCCAACGCCATGGAGGAGGACAAGGAGAACGCCCTGAAGAACGGCATGAACGCCCATGTGGCGAAGCCAATCGACATCGATCTGTTCTTAAAGATTCTGGGGAAGTATTTGGGTTAAAGCTTATGCATGGAAAGGCCCCTGCCACCGGAGAATCCGGCGGCAGGGGCCTCTTATGCTTATTGGTACAGTTCCCGGTTCCGGCTCCCCGGATTTTCACCTGCCGGATCCGGCATTTCCGCTCTGCCCCTCTATCTGCACTCCCGCCTCCAGCTTCTGGGCGATCAGGGTATCCATGCAGTGCTTATGGGGGACGCCGCCGCTGTTGCAGTCGAAGACCTCCTCCCTGCAGGTATGGAACAGCCAGTCGTGGTAATAGCCGAACAGCTCCCCGGAATGCCAGGGATGCCGCAGTTCTTCGTCCCTGGCGCTGTCCCAGGCCCGGGTGATGAAGGGCTTTCGGACGAAGACGTTCAGGGCGTTGAAGCCGTTCTCCACGGTATGGGCCTTCAAGCTGTCGCAGAGCTCCTGCCTGCGGGGCTTCGGGATGAAGTGGAGCATGCCGCTGCTAAAGATGATATTGTAGTCATCGTCCGGCTGGTAGTCCAGGATGTCTGCCTTGAAGAGCCTCACGTCCACCTTGTTGTGCTCCGCCAGCCGTTTTGCCTTGTCGATGCCCTGCTCCGAGATGTCGAAGGCAGTGACATTGTAACCGCATTTGGCCAGGAACACCGCGTCCTTCCCCTCCCCGCAGCCCATGTCCAATACCCGGTAGGGCCTGATGGGGGGAAGGAGCTTCATGATGTCGTAGCAGATGCGGTTGGGCTGAAGCCCCCAGTAGTATTCCTCTGCCTCGTACCGCTTGTCGTAGTCCGTCACCACACTGCGGTAGCCCAGCAGGGCGTCCACGGTGGTGTTCAGGGCCGCCGCCAGCCTGGGCAGCATCTCGATGTCCGGGTAGGCGGTGCCGTTCTCCCATTTTGACACCGCCTGGAAGGAAATGTTCAGGGTCTTTGCCAGCTGGTTCTGGGTCAGGCCCAGCTCCCTGCGCCTCTTGCTGATGACTTCTCCTGTTTTCAAATGATCCATTGTCTGCCGCCTTTCTGCCATAGGGTCGATTCCCGCGGACATTGAGCCCGCTGTACTTCGGCGCATGGCTCCTGTCCCCTTGCGCCGAATGTCCGTACTATGTATCATGTCCCTTTTATCCTAATATAAGAATGACAAAAGCGCAATAACGGGGCCGGAGAATCCGGGCAAAGAATTCTCCTGGCAGTTGAACAGGACAAAGCCTCCATGCAGAAGGCCGCTGCCCGGCCATGCCGTCTCGGTATTTCCATACAACATACACATGAAACCACCTCGCGGTGGCACCGAGCGAGCAACCACGCTATCTGTAGAACCGCCAGACCGCCGTGCGAAAGCTTGACACTGCAAAAACCGCATAGTATACTAAAAATTGTTCCAGCGTGTACGTGCTGGGTTTACATAATCTATAAAACGGAGGTACAGAGAACATGCCAAACGCATATTTCACCATTGAAAAGCCGAAAAACGATGCCTTCAACGGCTATCTGCCCGGCAGCCCCGAGCGGGCCGCGCTGAAAGCGGAGCTGGAAAAGCAGGCCGCCCAGGTGGTCAAGATTCCCCTGATCATCGGCGGTAAAGAGGTCTGGACGGAGGAGACCATCCAGGTCACCATGCCGCACGACCACAAACACGTAATCGCGGAATGCTGCATGGCCGGGGAAAAAGAGCTGAACATGGCCATCGACGCCGCTTTAGAGGCCAAGGACGCCTGGGAGGCCATGCCCTGGGAGCACCGCTCCGCCATCTTCCTGAAGGCAGCGGATATGATCACCGGCTCCTATCGCCAGGTGCTGAACGCTTCCACTATGCTGGGCCAGTCCAAGACCGTGTTCCAGGCGGAAATCGACATCGCGGAGCTGGCGGACTTCCTGCGCTTCGGCGTGTGGGGGGCACAGGAAATCTTTGGGGACCAGCCCGCCAGCAGCGCCGGGGTCTGGAACAGGCAGGACTATCGCCCCCTGGACGGCTTTATCTGCGCCATCTCTCCCTTTAATTTCACCTCCATCGGCGGAAACCTGCCCACGGCCCCTGCCATCGTAGGGAATGTGGCCCTGTGGAAGCCCAGCCGCACGGCGGTGCTCTCCAACTATTACTACATGAAGCTGCTCCAGTGGTGCGGCCTGCCCGCAGGGGTCATCAACTTCGTGCCCTGCACCGGAGGCGACATGTCCAAGTATGTAGTGAGCCATCCCAAGATGGCGGGCTTCCACTTCACCGGCTCCACCGGCGTCTTCCAGAGCGTGTGGAAGCAGGTGGGGGGGAACATCGCCTCCTATGCCAACTATCCCAGGCTGGTGGGCGAGACGGGCGGCAAGGACTTCATCTTCGCCCACAATACCGCTGACATCGAGCCTCTGGTGGCGGCAATCGTCCGTGGCTCCTTCGAGTACCAAGGGCAGAAATGCTCCGCCTGCTCCAGGGCTTTCGTGCCAGCCAGCATCTGGCCCGTGGTGGAGAAGCGCCTAAAGGAGCAGACCGCCACTTTGAAGGTGGGGGATGTCCAGGAGTTCGACACGTTCATGGCCGCAGTCATTGACAAAGCTTCCTTCGAGACCTGCAAGGGGTACATCGACAGGGCCGCCGCCTCGCCGGAGTGCGAGTTCGTGGCAGGGGGCAGCTATGACGACAGCAAGGGCTGGTTCGTGCAGCCCACCATCATCCGCTGCAAGACACCCACCTACGAGTCCATGGTGAAGGAGATCTTCGGGCCCATCGTCTCCATCTATGTGTATGAGGACGACAAGCTGGACGAGACCCTGGCCATCTGCGACAGCGCCTCCCCTTATGCCCTCACCGGGGCCATCTTCGCCCAGGACAGGGAGGTCATCGTGAAGATGGAGCGGGCCCTGCGCAATTCCTCAGGAAACTTCTACATCAACGACAAGTGCACCGGCGCCGTGGTGGGACAGCAGCCCTTCGGCGGGGCCCGGGCTTCCGGCACCAACGACAAGGCTGGCACTGTGCTGAACATGATCCGCTGGGTCAGCCCCCATACGGTGAAGGAGACCTTCAGCCCTTCCAGCGCCATCGCCTATCCTTATATGACAGAGGCGTAGTATGTTTGGCAAGGTTTGCTTATCCATAAATGTCCGGGGCTGTGGGAAAATGGTCATTCCCCACAGCCCCGCATTTTCTTGCCATCCTGATTGCCGCTGACGCCGCCCGGCTCCTTTTCATAGCGCTGTCATTCCTCTCCCTCTCCGGACATCCGGCGCTCTCCTGCTACGGAAAAGCGCAGCTTGCCGCTTCTTCTCCCCCCTACAATCCCAATATGCTCTCCGGACGCCTTACAGGTATTGCCTCTTCATCAAAGCAATTCCCTGCAGTCCCTGGAAATATCTGAATCAGGCTTTTCTTTATCTCAGGCTCTTCCCTGAATACCATCATCCAGATTGAGAAAAAGCCATACCCTTTGGCCAGATTTTCAATATTATGTAGCTGTCTCTCCCGAAATTCCGTATCTTTGAGCATATCCCAATCCTGCTTTGCATGCTCCGCCACACTCAGGGCCTCAAAACGCCTCTCCCAGCGCTTATCCTTTTTCTTTCCCGCAATGCCCTTTCCTTTTCCGCATGGCCTGTAGTCCAGCGCCAAATCCTCAAAAAGCGCTTTCGCCCTGTTCAAAGCTTCTTCTCCAATCCTTTGCAGATATTCCTCATTTATCTTTGGCACTGCACCTTCATAGGAAAATGCCAGAAAAGTATTGTGTTCATCCGGCCATAGCCACCTCCAGCCCTGTCCCTTTTTGACCTTTTCGCCCTTTCTGGAGTTACAGTATGTGCAGATAAGGAAACGCTTCCTGATAAGAAGCTATCTCCATATAAGGAGGGTCCCCCTTTTCTATCGGCCTCATTCCTTTCCTCCTATTTCAGAAGCTCTACTCAGGTACTTCTGGTTCAAAAAGGCATAGTATGCCGGATTGTCGCCAAACCTGGCGGTCAGGCGCTCCAGTTCTTCCTTTATCTCTTTCAGCGCTTCCCTGTCCGTCGCCCTCTCCAGGCCCGCAAAGTACGCTTCCGCCGATTCATACATTTTCTGCCGTTCCTCACTGTACTGAGGGTTCTCCACATCCATAATGTTCTCGGCGATATCCTCTATGCTCTGGCTATAGTATTCCTCCTCAATCTCCCCGTCCATGGAAATCAGCTTCCCTTTTTTCAGAGATTGTATCAAAAAGGGCGAGTGGCTGGCACAGATGAACTGCACTCTCGGGAAAATCGTCGTCAATGTAGCGATGATCCGCCTTTGCCACTTTGGATGAAGGCTTAAGTCCAGCTCGTCAATAATCACTACCCCGGGAGTTTTCTCCAGGGTATCTTCTTTTAAATATGGATTCAGGATGCACATCCGGGTCGCGATATCTGCCACGATTTTGATTACATTTCGATACCCATCGCTCAGTCCATCAAAGGGTATCCATGTACCGTCGCTGTCTACCACCGCAAGGCCATTATAGCGCAGAGAGTATTCAATCCTTTCCCCCTCTGCCATTTCCTCTTCCATGCTTTTGTTGATTGCATCCATGATCAGGGTATATGCCGGAAAATCGACCCCCTTTTTCTCCTGCGCAGCTACCTCTTTCAAATGGCGGATATAATTAAACGGAATCTGCATTCCACGGTTCGAATCCAGGCATCGATGATAGGCATCCGTCCGGTTCGGAATATCATAGTTGAAATCAGAGCTTCTGTTTTCCTTCCACAGCCGCCCGGAGCTCAGGTACAGCACCAACGGAAAAATGAACTTTGCGTCCGTCCCGTCTCCGGCCTTAATCGCCTTCTCCCACTCCATCACCATTTTCTGCATGGGATTGCTGCCCGAAAACTTTGTCCGATTGTCTTTTTTCTCCACTACGCGCTTGTAATAATGCTTTTTTTCGTTTATCATCAGCTCCGATGCTATATAGCAGGGGTATTGTTCTATTCCTGTCCCTACCAGGACATCCGGTTCCATATTCCGCTGCCCTTTTCGCCGCACGTCGCTATCCGATATATTCCTGACAAAACGGCTTGGAACATATGTCCTGTATGCCGCAAGGTATGCCCCCAGAGCAACCGTGACGGCTTCCAGAATCGTTGTCTTTCCGGAAGCATTTTCCCCTATCAGCAGATTCATGTTCCTGTCTAACTTAAATTCTACATTTTCGAATTTGCGATAGTTATGAAGTTCTATCCTTTCAATATAAAAGTTTTGCAAGACATCTGCCTCCTATTCAAAATGCCACCGGTAAGCCGACTCTACCGGACTGTTCCGCATTTGCGTCACAGCATCTTCACCATGATCGCCTCGTCCCGGTATGTGCCGTCCTTCAGCTAGATCGGAAG
>NZ_CAPDXS010000119.1:0-13274 GCF_948601915.1 uncultured Acetatifactor sp.
CTGACAGGTTCATTCACATGATTACATTAGGCAGCATTCAGCGTTATGCAGTATACTCATGATTACAGGCTTGCAGCCTCGTCCACGATCTTCTTCAGGGCGGCCAGAGCCTCGTCAGGCAGCTTGTCGTAGCCTTCCTTCTTGGTAGCGAAGCCTTCCACAGCGTCCACACGGTTCTGCATAGCGCCCTGCAGGGCCTTCACATACTCCTTGTCGCCAAGGTCGGGCGTGAAGCCTTCCCAATCCATGATCTCGATATCCCCGAAAGGCCCCCACTGCTTGAAGCTGGCCTTCTTCTCCACGATGGACTCCAGGATGCCGAGGGTATCGGCGGGCTTCACCTTCTTGCCCATGAAGTCGCCGGTGTTGATGATGTAGCAGTCTACGTTCTTCTCCTCAACCAGCTTCTTGAACTTCTCATAGTCGTTCACCAGAGGATAGGTCCTGAAGGGGTTGGCATAGGGAACGATGCGCAGGGCGTTCATGTCCGTGCCTGCAGCCACGCGCTCTGCGGTGGATGTCTTGGTGGCCAAAGTAGCGCCCATGACGGATGCCAGCGCAGCGCCCTTGAGCTTCACTACGGGCGGGATGGTGGGATCCTTCATGATCCAGAAGATGGCGTTCACGGGAGCGTCGATCTTGTCCACGCGGTTGGGGCTCCAGAGCTTGGACTTGATGGCGCGGCCGTTGCCGTTCCGGATGTCCTCGGTGACCAGCTGCACCTTGCCGTCCTCGTCCAGGGTAGCGGAGCAGTTCTGGGCGGTGAGCAGGAAGGTGTTGTCAGGGCAGCCTGTGGGATAATCGGCCGTCTTGTCGAAGTAGGTAGGCTCCAGGGCTACAGAAGAGCAGGTGTCGGTGTTGATGATGAAAGCATCGTCATGCAGCACCTTAATCTCGTACTTGCCGCCGTGCTTCGCATGGGTCAGGGTGGACTTGCCGGATCCTGACAGGCCGTATACGGAAGCAACGAACTTGCTGCCGTCAGCCAGCAGATACTCCTTCTGTCCGCCGTGGCAGGAAGCGTAGCCGTTCCTGTTGGCCAGGGCCCAGGCCATGGTCAATGTGCCCTTCTTGTGCTCGCCGAAGTACTTCATGCCCAGGATAGCGGCACAGTTCTGGTTGGTGTCGAAGTAGCACAGGGTCAGGTCGTCGCTCAAGCAGCTGTAGTCCACGTCGGGGCTGGGGGTAGGTGCCCACTGGGGATCGGAGAAGATATAGATATCCGGCTCCTTGCCGCCGCCGATGGGCTGGGACTCCTTGTACATGGCAACGTACTTGTCGGACATGTACTGGAAGTTCAGCATCCAGTTGTAGAGCAGGTTCTCCTCCCCTTCCGGAATCAACAGATGGGCCTTCGCCATGAACTCGGGATCCAGTCCGATGTAGCACTCCGCATGGTACAGGGTCTTCCAGCGGGTCTTGTAGATGGCATCCATGACCACCTTGTCGAGCTTCACGGCATCCACGCCGGGCTCGCCCTTGATGCGGCGGGCCTGTGCATAACGGCCTGTCACGGCGCCGTCATTGAACAGCAGCACCTTCGCGTCTCTCTCCAGACCGATCTCCTCTGCACGGTATACCGGCATATCGGTAACGATGGTACCGGGAGAATTCTTTGCCATCTCATATGCTTCCTTCAGGGTGTTCACCTTTACTACGTTGTTGCCGTAGAAAGCGCCCTCGATGATGGAACGTGTCTTGCTGAAACCGGGCTTGCCTGCGCCGATCTCAGAAATGGGGTAATACGCTTTTGTTGACATTGGTATCGTCCTCCTTAAAATGGTATTTCCTACTCTCCCGGCAGAGCCGGGAGGTGATTGGTTCCTTTATCCTTTTTATTATCTCAAAACTGGTTTCAAAAGTCAAGAAAGCGAAGTATATTTTATAACGATTTAATAAACCTGTCCGCTTATTCAGTTCTTCAGGAAGAATGTCCCGTCCGCCCGGGTCTCCCGCAGCAGCCATGCCTTCTCCTCGTCGTCCAGGTAGGGGGAGAGCTTCTCGTAGACCTCCCGCTGGTACTTGTACAGATAGGCCCTCTGGGTCTCGGTCATGTACTTCTCGTCGATGGCCTCCATGTCGATGGGGACCCAGGTGAGGGTCTCGAAGTGCATGAACTGGCCGTACTCGTTCTTCACGTCATTCTTCGCCACCATCACATTCTCGATCCGGATGCCGTGGCTGCCCTCCACATAGATGCCGGGCTCATTGGTGATGTCCATGCCCTCCTCGATCACAGCCTCCGGCCGCCCCTCCGCATACTGCCAGGAAAGCCCCTGAGGCCCCTCGTGCACGTTCAGGATATAGCCCACGCCGTGGCCGGTGCCGCACTTATAGTCCATGCCTATGTTCCACACGGGCTGGCGGGCCAGGATGTCCAGGTTCCGTCCCGTGCACCCGTGGAGCCATCTGGCATTGGTCATCTGCAGCATCCCTGCCGCCACCACGGTATAATGCTGCCTGATTTCATCGGAGATGGGCCCCAGAACGATCGTCCTTGTCACGTCCGTGGTAGCCCCCAGATACTGGCCGCCGGAGTCCACCAGGAACAGCCCCTCCGGCTTCAGAACGGCAAAGCTCTCCGGTGTGGCCTCGTAGTGCATCATGGCCGCGTTGGCCTTGTAGCCGCCGATGGTGGGGAAGGACAGCCCCAGGCACTCGGGAATCTCCCTGCGGAACTCCTCCAGCTTGTCCGCGGCGGTGATCTCGGTAATCTCCATCTTTCCGATGTTCTTCTTCAGCCAGTAGATGAACCTGGTCAGGGCCAGGCTGTCCTTTAAGTACATTTTCTCCATGTTGGCCAGCTCCACGGGATTCTTGATGGCTTTCAGGAGCTCCGTGGGGTTCTTCTTCTCCACCGGCTTCTGCTTCTGGGCCAGGGTCTTGTACAGTGCATAGCTGCAGTGGCGCACGTCCACCAAGGTCTTGCCCTTCGGGGAAAGGCCTCGCAGGAATTCCACTACATCTTCGTAGCCTTCTACCTCTATGCCCTTTTTGTCCAGATATGCCCTCACCCCGTCGTCCAGCACGCTTTTCTGGATGAACAGCACGCTGCGCTCCTTCGTCAGATAGCCGTAGGACATGGCCACGGGATTGCACTCCACGTCGCAGCCCCTGATATTGAAGAGCCACATCAGGTCGTCCAGCTTGGTCAGGAGGAATGCGTCCGCGTTTTCCTTCTCCAGCTTCTCCATCACGTCGCCGCGCTTCTCCTCGAAGCTCCTGCCTGCCACCTGCTCGTCCAGAACGGTGACCTTGCCCGCCGGGAACGCCGGCCTGTCCGTCCAGATGCCCTCGGCCAGATCCTTTGCGTAGGCGATGGAAATCTGCTTGTCGGCCAGCTTCTCCTCGTATTCTTTGCCTGTCTGGGCTGAAATCACTCTGCCGTCGAAGCCCAGGGTCTGGCTCTTCTGCATGTTCTTCTGCAGGAATTCCGTGATGGTGGGGACGCCCTCCTCACGCATGCGGAACAGCTCTACCGTGGTGCCAGATAACTCCCGCTCCGCCTGGATGAAGTACCGTCCGTCCGTCCAAAGGCCCGCGCCCTCCTGCCACACCACCAGAGTGCCGTTGGAGCCTGTGAAACCGCAGAAGTACTCCCTCACCTTGAAATAGTCGTTCACGTACTCGGAATTGTGGAAGTCCGCCGTGGGAATCATGTAGTAGTCGATTCCCGCCTCCTTCATCGCTTTCCGCAGGGCAGCCAATCTGCCCTGGATGACTGTGTTCTCCATGTTTTTTTACCGCCTTTCTTTATCCTGTTTCTCTTCATTCCGGTCGAAAACAAACCTGTGTAACTACCATGATTATACTGCATAACGCTGAATGCCGCCTAATGTAATCATGCGAATGAACCAGTCAGCGTTATGCAGTCTGGTTTCACGGCAAGTGAAATCGTTAAGCAGTATAAATCGAGTATGCCAGGCAGAATCACTGCGGCTTTCAACAACGCATTGCCTGCCAGCCTGAATCCTTCCCGAATCGGCATCGCCGCTATCTACCTGCCTCGTTGCCTCATTCCGCATGTTCTTTCTGTCGGTACAGGCCTACAGCCCTGGAGGTGCCTACCCGGTCGCAGCCCAGTCGGAGGAACATCTCCAGATCCTCCAGGGTGGAGACGCCGCCTGCCGCTTTGATTTTCACATCGGGGCCGATATGCTTTCTGAACAGCTCCACGTCCTCCTTTGCGGCCCCGCCTGTGCCGAAGCCAGTGGATGTCTTGATGTAGTCCGCCCCGGCGTTGGTGACGGCTCTGCACAGGGCAATCTTCTCTTCTTCCGTAAGGTAGCAGGTCTCTATGATGACCTTCAGCACATGCTCCCCGCAGGCCTCTTTCAGAGTGCGGATTTCCGTCTCTACCTTATCGAAATCCCCATTCTTCACATCGCCGATATTGACCACCATGTCGATTTCACCGCAGCCTTCTTCCAGGGCCTTGCGGGTCTCCGCCAGCTTGGCTTCCGTGACGCTGTAGCCCAGCGGGAATCCTACTACCGTGCAGATATTGATTTGCTCTCCGTAGGTCTCATGGATCCGCTTCACATAGGAGGGCGGCACGCATACGCTGGCCGTGTGGTACTTCACCGCCTCGTCGCAGAGCTTCCTGATGTCCTCCCAGGTGGCGAAGGCCTTCAGCTGTGTGTGGTCAACTTTGCCCAGCATTTCTTCTATCGTCATTTCGTTCCTCCAAAATATACTGCATAACGCTGAATACTGCCTAATGCGATCATGCGATTGAACCGGTCAGCGTTATGCAGTCTGATTTCACGGCAAGTGAAATCGTTAAGCAGTATAGATTCCTGTATTATTGGTATGTAATCATCAGTTCTGTCCCTGTCCGAACCAGATTCGGATCGTGTCCTATGGCATCCCTGTTTTCCTCATAGAGAATTGTCCAGTCCGATCCCCTGCCAAGCTTCTCCTCAGCAATGTTCCACAGGCAGTCGCCGTCCTGCACGATATAGCGCTCCGATGCGTCAGCCTCTCCCTGCTCCGCCTCTTCCATCCTGCGGCGTTTCAGCAAATCCGCCAGAGCATCGGCCCATTCCGCCAGTTCAGGATGGTTTTCAAGAACTTCAAGATACCGACTCTCCACGTCCACCATCCTGCCCATGTACTCATCCGTCCAGGCGACCTGCGTGACCTCATCCTCCAGAGCCGCGGATTCCGAGCCGGTGCAATCCTCCCATCCGTTTTTTCCCTTGCAGAGCACATAGGTCGTGGCCCCCGGTATGGCGGCCTCCATGTCTTCCACGGCCATATCGTATTCCACCCAGACCAGCCAGCAGTCGCCCGTCTCAAGATGATAAGCGTCCGTCCGAATGATATCATACCGCTCCAAGCCGCATTCCTTTGCCCATTTCCCCAATGTCTTTTCCGCATAAGGGTTTTCCATGGCAATCAGAGTCCCGGCCCGCTCCCAGTCCCCCTCCGAGCACGCCTCATAATATTCTCTGAGCAGATTTTCCACTTCCGTCCGCTCCTGTTCATACCGATCCTGCGCCAAAGCGGACTGATTGGGAGCCGTCAGGCCCAACAGAAACGCACAGCCTAAAAACAGGCATCTTTTCTTCACTGTTGCCTCCTGACTTCCGATTATACCGCAGACCGCCAGGATTTACAGCGGTGTCCCCGGGAAAGTACCTGGCTGGCGGTCTGCAGTCTGGGCGCACTGCAAATTCAACCGATGCGCAGTATATATTCCCAGGAACTCTTTCACCACATCCTTCATCTGCGCTGTCTCGCACTGCTTCTCGTGGAGGACAGGCGCTGTGCGGATTTCCTCCACCGCCCGGGGCACCTTCACGCCGGAGAGCCTCGCCAGCTCATCCACCAATTCGAAGTCGTCTTTCGCCCCGTCCGCTCTGCCGATGGCGCCCATGACGCTTCTGGTAAACTTATAGGGGCTGGCCGTAGAGGCGATGACGGCTTTTGCCATGTCGCCTGTCTCCTGCACGTATTTCCGGTACACCCCGGAGGCCACAGCCGTGTGGGTGTCGATGACATAGCCGCAGTCCTGGTAGAGCCTGCGGATTTCCGCCGCCGCTTCTTTTTCTGTGGCATAGTTCCCATAAAAGTCCGAAAGCGCCGCCTTCATGTCCTCCGTAATCTCATATCTTCCCTGTCCGCCAAGCGACTCCATGAACGCCCGGTTCCTGTCCGCGTCATTTCCGGCAGAGAGGTAGACCAGCCGCTCCAAGTTGCTGGAAATCAGGATGTCCATGGACGGGGAGCTGGTCAGCACGAACTCACGGTTCCTGTCGTAGTCCCCTGTGCGGAAGAAATCATAGAGCACCTTGTTCTCATTGGAAGCGCAGATCAGCTTCCCGATGGGCAGGCCCATGTTCTTGGCATAGAACGCGGCAAGGATATTGCCGAAATTTCCTGTGGGCACCACCACGTTGATTGCCTCGCCCGCCGCAATCTTTCCCTCTCTCAACAGCGTACCGTAGGCATATACGTAATAACATATCTGAGGAACCAGTCTGCCGATATTGATGGAGTTCGCCGAGGAGAACTGGAAGCCCTTTCCCTCCATCTCCTTCGCCAGCTCCTTGTCTGCAAAAATCCGCTTCACGCCGGTCTGGGCGTCGTCGAAATTGCCGCGGATGCCCACCACCAAAGTGTTCTCCCCCTTCTGGGTCACCATCTGCTTCTCCTGGATGGCGCTGACCCCGTCCTTGGGATAGAACACTACGATACGCGTGCCCTCCACGCCGGCGAAACCTGCCAGAGCCGCCTTGCCGGTATCCCCGGAGGTGGCGGTGAGGATGACGATCTCGTTTTTCACCTTGTTTTTCCGCGCCGCCGCAATCATCAGATGGGGCAGGATGGACAGCGCCATATCCTTAAAGGCGATGGTAGGGCCGTGGAACAGCTCCAGATAATACGCGCCTCCCGCCTCCCGCAGCGGCGCGATGCGCTCCGTATCGAATTTCCCGTCATAGGCTTTTTCGATGCAGCCCTTCAGCTCTTCTTCCGTAAAATCCGTCAGGTACAGCTTCATCACTTCTATGGCCACCTGACGATAGTCCATCTGCGCCAGCTCCTCCAGGCTCCTGTCCAGGGCCGGGATATGGTCCGGCACGAAGAGCCCCCCGTCCTCCGAAAGCCCCTGTAATATCGCCTGGGAGGCCTTTATCGAAATTCCCCTGCTGCGCGTGCTGTTATATAACACTTCCATAAGCTTTTGCCCGCCTTATCCTTTCCTTTTCAACGCTTTTTTCTGTCTGTTCCTATCCGCTTCTCTCTGTTTCCATCTTCCCTGATACATACTGCTTAACAGTTAAAATTTCCCAGCAACCTGACTACATAACGCCAGCCATATACGTTTAGCCAGTGCAGTACAGTACATTCTGGCGTTATGTAGTATAGCATTTTTTCCCGCTCATTTCCAGTCCTATCTGCACAAAATTTCAGACATATACAAAAAGCACCTGCCGTTCCTGACAGATGCTGTCCTTAATTTATTACCCGGTTTCCACCTTCAGTGTCGGCAAGGATGATATCCATCATCTCCCTTGGCGTAACGATAAACCGTTCCACTGGAAAGTGCTTTATATTTCCCGTCACAAGATATGAATTTTCTGCACACGCTGCCTCTCCCCTCGCGCGGGACGGCATACTGCGCTCCTCCATGACCACCTCGTAGAACATCATGTCCTTTGAATCAGGCAGTTCAACATCAAGGGGCTTTGCGTCCACATAAATTCCATTTCTTTCGATATTTTCCAGTACATCCTCAATGATATCCTCCGTAAGATGGAATTTGGGACGTGCGAGCACCTCTCGATACTCCTTTACAATGCGCTCGTCCAGCAGAGGGACAATCGGCCCTTCAAACACCAGCTCCATGACATGGCCCGGTATGGAATTCCATTTCAGCATTGCGGAAACAAGTACATTTGTATCAATGACTGCGTAATATTTCATACATTGCCCTACTTCCTCGCTTCCGCGATTTCCGCGTTGATTTCCTCCAATGACATGTCGGATATCCCATTTTCTTCCGCAATGCGGCTGGCGGCTTTCATAGCGTCTACCGCACGGTTCCCGGTTTTCTTCTCAAGCTTCATGCTGAAAGGTATACCGTTTTCCTGAATCAGCCTTGCAATGCACATCCGCATGTATGTGGGCAAATCGATTCCCAGGCGCTCGCAGATGTCAGCCGCTTCGTTCCGCGTTGCATCGTCTGTACGGAACTGTACCAATGAATTTGCCATAGTGCCATCTCCTTCCGCGATACTATTATGATGCCGTTCCTTGATGTCACCATTATACATTCTTTTGAAAGCAAATGCAATCAAATAAATACAATTATCTTAATATTTTAAATGCCGTCACCGAAAGAACTCATGCCCCCCATGCACAAAGAGGTATGTAAGGTTCTCGTCGAACCACTTCATCTTCCCGCTGTCCGCGTACTTCCGCGCCGCGAAATACAGCGCGCCCTGGGAGATGTCCTCCCCCATCAGGGCCCGGCCCACGGCGCTGATCGTCTCCTCGCTGACTTTCACCCTGTAGAAGCTCCCGTTGGCCACCGGGGAGAACTGGGATATGCCCTTCTCCCTCTGCAGCACCACCCCGGACACCGTGTCCGGGAACAGCTCCGAGTTCATCCGGTTCAGCACCACATTGGCCACCAAAAGCTTCCCGTCCTCGTCCTCGTTCCCGGCCTCCGCCTCCACGATGCGGAGCAGAGCGTCCAGCTCCTCGTCCGGCAGGTCGTAGGCAAGCGTGTGTTCTATCATCCCATAGTCCACCACCCGCTGCCCGGACACGGCAATGTCCAGAATCCCAAGCCCCTTCTCCGGGTTCCCGGGGTCCTGCCTGACCTCCAGGATCGCCCGCTCCTCCATGGCCTTGGCCTTTTCCTCCAGCTGCTCCAGTTCCAGCTTCAGCATCTGCACTGGCTCGGAGCATACTTGTATCCTGTCTATGCTCTTTACGCACAGGAAACTGGCCATGAACAGAAAACTTCCCAGCACCAGAAGACTTAACGCTCTCTTATACATCCCTTCAATCCCTTTCTCAAGTTGATATTGATTCTGAAATGCCTGTCCGATATATCAATATATGAGACAACTCTCAGAAATAGATCTATCGTACAGGCATTTTCACTCTTTTTTATGAAAAATGACTTGAGAAAGGCCGGGAAGTCCTCCCGGGCGGATTTATTTCTCCGCGTAATTGACAAAACTGATGTTCATGTCCACATATCCCGTGATGCCGTCCACGAAGCCCTCATAGCTGTACTGCCACATGGAGAACCGGTACGGATAGTCCGGAATGTCCGCCGCCTGGGACAGCCACACATCGTAGGCCGTCAGCTTCGACATGTCGATTTCCTTGATCAGCCACTCCTTGTTGCCGTAGAGCATGGTCTTGTAGCCCGCGGCGGCAATGGTGTCCATGAAAGCCTTCGCTATAGCGGTCTTTTCGTCCCTGGTCAGGATGTCCGTCCTGGCGGTGTCGTTCTCCACCCGCTCCATGTCATAGGCCACCGGATAGCTGACGGTGTACTCCCCCAGGTTCTCCAGCACCATGTTCGCCTCCTCTATGGCCTCGGCCTCGGAGATGGCCTGGGAGTAGAAATAGACCCCCACCTGAAGGCCCGCGTCCGTGGCCCGTTTGATGTTGTCCTGGAAATACTCGTCCAGAATCAATTGTCCCGTGCCATAGCCTCTCGCCCCCAGCCGGATCATGACAAAGTCTATCCCGGCCTTCTTCACCTTCACGAAATCCACATAATCCTGGAACTTGGAAATATCCACCCCGGTATAGGACACCTGCTTGCCGTTCTCATAATACTTCATCAGATCCGACTGGCACACCAGCTTCGTGAAATCATAGTCATGTTTGGGCAGGTAGGGGCTGATCAGGACCCACTCCTCCTTCCCGTCCGCATACTGCACCAGCGTGTGCTTACCGTCCGTGGACGGATCGTCCTCCGGCGCTGTCGTCTCCTCCGGCTCCTCCGTGGGCTGCGGCGTCTCCGTCTCCTCGGGATACATGTCCCAGAAGTCGAAATCATCCGGATGCAGCTCGCTTCCGCCCACCAGTTCGTCCGTCTCAGGGTATAAAATCACGGGGGACGCGGCCTCCTGTGCTGCCTGCACGGAATTTGCCTGCTGGGAGCCCCTGGACGCCGCACTGTTCTTCGGCTTCTGGTTCAGGAACAGCATGGCCACCAGGATCAGCGCCACAAAAGCGGTCACCGCCAGAATGGACATAACCACCGTGGGCGCCAGGCTGGAGCGATCGTCAAAATCCTCCGGCATCTTCACAGTCCTCGCCTCCTTTCTTCTTCAAAAACACGACTTCCTCCAAGAACATGTCCGGCTCCGCCGCTTCACGTTCTCGGCAGGATGCACTTCTTGGGGCATTTCTCCGCACAGGCTCCGCACCCGGTGCACTTCTCCTGATCGATCGCGGCATGGAAGTCCTTCACCTCTACCGCCTGGCTGGGGCAGTTCCTTGCACACAGTCCACAGCCGATGCAGCCCACCTCGCAGGCCTTCATGGTCACGGGCCCCTTGTCCTTAGAGCTGCAGGCCACCACATATTTCGCGTCATAGGGAATCAGGGAAATCAGATGCTTGGGGCAGGCCTCCACGCACTTCCCGCAGGCCTTACACTTTTCCCTGTCCACCACTGCCACGCCGTTTACTACACGTATGGCGTCAAAAGGGCAGGCCTTTACACAGGAGCCATAGCCCAGGCAGCCGCTGTTGCAGGATTTGGGCCCGCCGCCGGGCACGAAGCCCATCATCCGGCAGTCCTGCGCCCCATAGTAATCATAGTCCTGTTTGGACTTGTCGCAGTCCCCCATGCAGGCCACGAAGGCCACCTTTCTCTCCGAGGCCCCTGCCTCCACGCCCATGATGGCTGCAATCTTCTCCCCCACGGGGGCCCCGCCCACGGGACAGGCGTTCACGGGGGCCTCCCCCTTGGCTATGGCCGCGGCCAGGCCGCTGCAGCCCGCATAGCCGCAGCCTCCGCAGTTGTTACCCGGAAGCGCCGCCAGCACGGCTTCCTCTTTTTCATCTACCTCTACTCTGAACTTGATCCCCGCTGCCCCCAGGAAGAGCCCCACGAAGATACCTACCACGCCTACCACGGCAGTGGCGGTCAAAATACCAGTCACGCTCATCGCACGTCTCCTTATTCCAGTTCTTATTCCAGTCCCGCAATGATTCGCCCAGTACCCAAGCACTCTCAGAGGACTTCCGGCCGCAGAGGGCGCGTCCGTAATTCCTCTGGGGCACTGCACGAATCATTGCTGTTTTTTATTCCAGTCCCGCAATGATTCGCCCAGTACCCAGGCACCGGACGAATCATTGCTGTTTTTATTCTACAACAACCCCGAAAACCCACAGAAAGCAATGGCCATCAGCCCTGCCGTCAGCAGCACCGTTGGCATGCCCCGAAAGGACTTGGGGATGTCATTGTACTCCAGCTTCTCCCGGAGCCCCGCCAGAATCACGATGGCGATGGTGAAGCCCACCGCGGTGGCGAAGCCGTTGACGATGCCGGTGAGTATCCCGTACTCCTTCTGCACATTGGTGATCGCCACGCCCAGCACCGCGCAGTTGGTGGTGATCAGGGGGAGGTAGACCCCCAGCGCCTCATAGAGCGAGGGCATGGCCTTTTTCAGGAACATCTCCACGAACTGCACCAGCGCGGCGATGACCAGGATGAACACGATGGTCTCCAGGTATTCCACATGGAACCTCACCAGCACGAACCGGTAGATCGCGCCCGCCACCGCGCTGGCCAGGGTAATGACGAAGATGACTGCCGCCCCCATGCCCGCCGCCGTGTTGGTCTTGCGGGACACGCCCAGGAAGGGGCAGAGCCCCAGGAACTGGCTGAGCACCACATTGCTCACCAGAGAGGAGCCGATCAAAATGACAAGCAGCTCTTTCACGTTCTCCATTCCCATTTATCTCTCCTCCTTATCCGGCTCCGCAGCCTTTCTCGTCCCGTCCTCACCGTAGAAGCGCTTCGTGCAGCCCTTCTCGGAACAGTTCATGCAGTCCTCGCTGCACCCGGAACCAATCTTCTCATAGCTCTTCCCTGCCTTCTTCCGGGCATCCTTGACATAATTCTGCAGGGCCACCAAAGCGGCCAGCACGAAGAATGCCCCCGGCGCCTGCCCGAAGATGCGGATGGGCACAAAGGAATCCGGCATCAGCGCCAACCCGAAGATCTCCCCGGCTCCCAAAAGCTCCCTCACCGCGCCGATGCAGGTCAGGGCAAAGGTGAAGCCCAGCCCCATGCCGATTCCATCGAACAGAGAGGGAATCGCAGGGTTCGAGTAGGCGTAGCTCTCCGCCCGCCCCAGGATGATGCAGTTCACCACGATCAGCGGTATGTACACGCCCAGGGACTTGTTCAGGGCCGGGATATAGGCCTGCAGGAGCAGCTGCACCGCCGTCACGAAGGAGGCGATGATGACGATGAACGCCGGAATCCGCACCCGGCCCGGGATGATGCCCCGCAGCAGCGAGATGATCAGATTGCTCAGCGCCAATACTACCATAGTAGTAAGACCCATCCCCAGACCGTTCATGGCCGAGGTGGTCACGGCCAATGTAGGGCACATGCCCAGCATCAGCACAAAGGTGGGATTTTCTTTGACCAGGCCGTTGTAAAGCCTCTCACCTGCATTATTCATTAGAGGCACCTCCCTCCGTCAGAGCCTGCGCCGCCTTAAGCCCTCCGTTCACCGCGTTGGTGACGGCTTTCGTGGTTATGGTAGCGCCGGCGATGGCGTCTATCTCGTTTTCAGCCGATGCGCCTGTCTTGGTGTAGGCGAAGCTGTCCACATTCTTCTCATGGAACTGGGGCACCAGCTCCTCCGGCGCCAGCATCCCCAGCCCCGGCGTCTCGGAAATCTCCAGGATGGAGATGTCATTCAGCACACCCTCGTTGGTGACCCCCAGGTACAGCACGATATTGCCGCCGTAGCCTTCGGTGGAGGTGGACTCCACCACCACGCCCAGGGGATTTCCGTCGCTGCCAAGGGCCCGGTAGACGCTGCCTATCTTTACCCCGTCAGCGCCGAGCTCCTGGCTCAGTGCCTCGTCCGGCTCATATTCCATCTCCTCGAAGGAGGCCGCTGTCTGGAACACGGCAGCACAGGCCTCCTGCACCGCCTTCTCCTGCTGGATGCGGATGCGGTCCCTGGTCAGCTCGTTGACCAGCCCCAGGACCAGCCCCGCTATCAGGGTTATGGCAAAAAGGATGCCCGCCTCTTTCAGCATCACGCT
>NZ_CAPDXS010000119.1:13284-16152 GCF_948601915.1 uncultured Acetatifactor sp.
CTCTTATTTTTCAAGACGTCTCCCTCCTTTCTGGTATCCGAAAGCAGTCGGCCTGGTGCATTTCTCGATCAGCGGCACCAGAAGATTGCCCAGGATGATGGCGTAGGAGACTCCCTCCGCGCCGGGGCCGAAGATACGGAAGATTCCCGTCAGCAGCCCCAGGACGATGCCGTACACATATTGTCCTTTTATCGTAATCGGCCTGGTCACATAGTCCGTGGCCATGAAGAACGCGCCCAGCATCAGGCCGCCGCCGGCCAGCTGCGCCGCCAGGTAGGCGGGATGGAAGCCGTGGCCTCCGAAAATCCCCGCAAAGAGGATGAATGTCACTATGTAGCTGCCGGGGATCCGGATGTCGATGACACCGAACAGGATCAGGATGCACGCCCCCGCCAAAATGGCGATCACCGAGGTCTCGCCGATGGTGCCCGCGGTGCGCCCGATCACCATATCCAGCACGTCCACCGCCTCTCCCGCCTTCAGCGCCGCCAGAGGCGTGGCGCCTGTGTAGCCGTCGCACTGGAAGGCCGTCATGGCAGTGGGGAAGGAGATCAGCAGGAAGCACCTGGCCGCCAGCGCCGGGTTCATGAAGTTCTGTCCCAGGCCGCCGAAGAGCATCTTCACCACCAGGATGGCGAAGACGCCGCCCAGTGCCGCCATCCACAGGGGGATGGTCACCGGGAGGTTCAGGGCCAACAGCAGCCCCGTCACCACCGCCGACAGATCCGTCACCGTCAGTTTCCCTTTATAGAGTCCGAAGAAGTATTCCGTCAGGATCGTGCTGGCGATGGTCACCGCGATCACCGCCAGGGCCCTTGGCCCGAAGTTATAGATTCCAAAGCCTGTGGCGGGCATCAGGGCTATGAGCACCGCCGCCATCAGCCCGTTCGTGGCCACTTTGGAACGAATATGAGGATTAGATGATACTTTGAACAATTCGC
This sequence comes from uncultured Acetatifactor sp., assembly GCF_948601915.1. Classification (NCBI taxonomy): domain Bacteria; kingdom Bacillati; phylum Bacillota; class Clostridia; order Lachnospirales; family Lachnospiraceae; genus Acetatifactor; species uncultured Acetatifactor sp. The sequence goes on from NZ_CAPDXS010000119.1 coordinate 14,226, forward strand.
TCATGAGTTTTTCTCCTAGGTTTTATGTAGCTGTCTATTTTTTCTTTTTGGCCAGCAGAATCTTGCGCATGGACTTGATCTGCTGGGTCAGAGGCCGCTTGGCCGGGCAGATGAAGCTGCAGCAGCCGCACTCGCAGCACTCCATGCCGTAATTCGCCAGAAACGCCTCCTCGTCGAAGCGCTCCGCGTAATCCGCCAGCCTGCTGGGGATGACCCTGCCCGGGCAGACTTCCACGCAGCGCCCGCAGTTGATGCAGGGCCCCGGCTCCATGGCCGACACCTCATCCTTGGACAGCGCCAGCAGCGCCGTGGAGGTCTTGGTGGTGGGCACATTCAAGTCGAACATGCCGAATCCCATCATGGGGCCGCCGCAGATGATCTTCTCCGGCGTGCTCTTGAAGCCTCCCGCGGCCTCCAGCACCTGGCTGTAGCTGGTGCCTATCTTCACCCGGAAGTTCTGCGGAACCGCCACGGCATCCCCTGTGACGGTGACGATCCTCTCTATCAGGGGCCTCCCCTCCATCACTGCCCTGTACACCGCCACAATGGTATCCACATTGTTCACCACGCAGCCCACGTCCGCCGGGAGCATGGTGGAGTTGATCCGCCTGCCCGTGGTGGCGTAGATCAGCTGCCTCTCGCCGCCCTGGGGGTACTTTGTCTTCAGGGCCTTCACGGAAATCTTCGGGTCGTCCTTTACCAGGCCCCGGAGCAGGGAGACGCAGTCCGGCTTGTTGTCCTCCACCGCCAGGATGCCCGTGGCATTGGGAAACAGCTGCAGGGCGATCCGCAGGCCCCCCACCAGCTTCTCCGGCTCCTCCAGCATCCTGCGGTAGTCCGATGTCAGATAGGGCTCGCACTCCGCGCAGTTCGCGATCACATAGTCGATTTTCTCCGGCTCCTTGGGGGATAGCTTTACATGGGTGGGAAAGCCTGCCCCTCCCATGCCTACGATTCCGGCCTCCTTTATGATGTCCACGATTTCCTCACGGGACAGGCTCTTCGCGTCCTCCCGGGGGCGGAATCCCACATCCTCATACTGGCCGTCATTCTCCACCACGATGCTCATGACCTGGTCCCCTGTGACTACGCGTCTGGCTTCCAGCGTCTTCACCGTGCCGGATACGGATGCGTAGATGGGCGCGGAGACGAATCCGCCGCTCTCGGCAATCTTCTGTCCCATGAGCACCCTGTCCCCTTTCGCCACAATCGGTTTGGCCGGGGCCCCGATATGCTGCGACAGAGGATACACCAGCTCATTCCCCGGCAGGACGTCCGCTATGGGCCTGTCCTTAGAGAGATCCTTTCCATCGTAGGGATGTATGCCTCCCACAAATGTCAACTTCGCCATGTTATCTTAAGTCCTTTCTCAAAATCTTGCTTCTATATTTTTATAGATACTTTAAATATACTATTTTTTTTCGGAAAATACTACTGGAATTTTAAAAAATGTGATATTATATACATGGAAAGATTAGGAACCGTTCAACGGTTCGGGACGGAGGCTGTCATGAGAATATCTGAGGAGACATTGGAGAACTTTACGATAACTTATCCGCTGGACAGGCTCGCGCCCCTGGAGCGCGTGCTTTTTCTCGACATCGAGACCACCGGCTTTACCGCCAAATCCTCCTATCTGTACCTCATCGGCTGCGCCTATTTCCTGGGAGGGAAATGGCACACCATACAGTGGATGGCACAGGCTTATGAACAGGAGGTGGACGTGATCAGGGCTTTCTTTGATTTTGCCAGGCCCTACCGCTATCTGATCCACTTTAACGGCAACAATTTCGACCTGCCCTTCATCACGCAGAAATGCGCCCAGCACGCCCTGCCCTGCAGCTTCGACAGGTTCCAGGGAATCGACATCTACCGCCGGGTGGTGCCCTACAAATACTTCCTCCGGCTCCCCAACTGCAAGCAGAAG
>NZ_CAPDXS010000120.1:0-7150 GCF_948601915.1 uncultured Acetatifactor sp.
TGGGGGAGACATATTCCGTCAGGCTCTTCTCCCGGAGGGAGAGGGGGTGCGGGAACCGCATCGTCTTCGAGGCCAGCAACCTGCAGTGCGCCAGCCTACAGTCCAAGCTGGCCATGCAGGCAATGGTGGACCGTGGCGCCATGACGCCCAACGAGTGGCGGGCGGTGATGAACATGGCCCCGGTGGAGGGCGGCGACCAGCCCATCAGGAGGCTGGACACCCAGGTGGTGGACATGGCTGAGCGGCTGCTGGGGATGGCGGAATCGCTGGATACAGGGAAAGTCGAGGCCATGGCGGGCGTGATGGTGAAGCTGCTAGAGGCGGACAGGGCGGGGCCTGAGATGTTCTTCCGGGACGCTGCCCTTACAGGAGCAGGGGCAGCAGGAGGACAGGCTGCCCTTGACGGGCGGGAGGAGGGGCTCCTGGAAACTGCGGAAAGGGGGAAGGATGAAGCACAGGATAAACATCCGGGGCGTGATGGTCCCGAACGACTACAAATGGTACTATGACTTCTTCGGGGAGGACTGCACCTGCCCGAAGGACGTGCAGCAGGTGATGGACGCTTTCCAGGACGGGGATGAGATTGAGGTGTACATCAACTCCCCGGGCGGCGTCATAGACGTAGGGGCGGAGATCTACACGCTCCTGAAGGGCAGGAAGGACAATGTGAGGATCTACATCACCGGGGAGGCCTGTAGCGCCGCCAGCGTGGCGGCCATGGCGGCCTACTGCGAGATGTCGCCCACGGCCTTGATGATGGTTCATTGTGTGTCCACTTATACAGAGGGGAACCACAGCGACCTGGAGCATACGGCCGAGGTGCTGCGGACGGCGGACAGGGCCCTGTGCAGCGCATACATGGACAAGAGCGGCATGACCGAAGAGGAAGCCCTGGAGATGATGGAGCGCACCACCTGGCTCACCGCGGAGCAGGCCTTGGAGCGGGGGCTGGTGGACGCGGTGATGTTCCGGGACGGAAAGGAGGCCACACCGCTGATGGCAGGGCCGCTGTTCTCCCTTCCCACGAAGGAGCAGATGGAGAAGGCGGGCAGGGCCATGAAGGAGGGAGCTGGGGAGCAGGACACATCCCGGATGGCCCATGCGAGGTTGGATTTTTTAAAGCTGAAAGCGAAAGGAGAAGGAGCATGAACAGGAAGCAGTATGAAGCCATGCGCAGGAAGCTGATGGACGAGGCCCAGGGGCTTCTGGACGCGGGGAAGGTGGACGAGGCCAATGCCAAGATGGAGGAGGTGAAGGCGCTGGACGGGAAGTGGGATGCCATCGCCCAGGCAGCGGCGGACTTTGCGGCGCTCAACGGCACCCAGACGGCGAAGAACCCGATGGGGGACATGGACGAAGCCTTTGGAGGGGAGGACGGTTCCAGTGATGACGACCCGAAAATAAAGGCCTGGAAATCCGAGGAGTATAAGTGCGCATGGGCGAAGCACCTCATGGGGAAGCCTATGAGCGACAGCGAGAAGGGCAGCTTTCTGCTGGTCAACGAGGCCTACACCCATACCACGAAGAATACCAGCATCGTGATTCCGGAGACCGTCAGCAAGGGAATCTGGGAGATGGCAGGGGAATACTACCCTTACTTTGCGGATGTGGCGAAGACGTATGTCAATGGGCTGCTCACCATGATCCAGGAGGATTCCTCTTCAGAGGCGTCATGGTATGAGGAGGGGACGAAGACCGAGGACGGGAAGGAGGCGTTCAAGGAGTACACCCTTGGCGGCTGCGAGCTGTCCAGGGCGATCACGGTATCCTGGAAGCTGCGGGAGATGGCGATTGAGGACTTCATCCCTTACATACAGCGCAAGATGGCCAAGAAGATGGGCGCGGCCGCAGGATATGGCGTCACCCATGGCGCCGGGGAGAAGGCGGCGTCCGGCAAGCCGGAGCCCATGGGGACGGTCACGGCGCTGGAGGCGGAGGAGGGCGCCCTGCAGGTGGCGGAATATGCCAATGGCACCGTGCCCAAATATGATGACATCGTGAAGGCCAGAGCCAAGGTGAAGTCGGGGTATGGCGCGGGGCTGGCCATCTATGCCAACTCCTTCACCATCTGGAACAAGATTGCCATGATTCTGGATCAGAACAAGCGCCCCCTGTTCGTCCCGGATGTGACGAACCAGGGACAGTTCCGCATCCTTGGCATGCCCGTGAAGGAGGACGACTCCATGAAGGATGGCGAGATCCTGCTTTCCAACGCACATGACGGGTATCACCTGAACGTCAACAAAGAGGTCAGCATGATGACGGAGGATCATGTGAAGGAGCGCACCACGGACTATGTGGGATATGCGATCATGGACGGGAACGTGGTGACCAACAAGGCGCATGCGCTGCTGAAGGAGGCCGCTGCCGCGGGAGCTTAAGCGGCTGCCGCCCAGGGATGGAGGTGCTTGCCATGATAACGGCTGAACAGGTGAGGAAGAAGATGCGCATCAGCCATTCCCGCATGGATGATGACATCGCCGGCAACATCGAGGCCGCCCGGCTGGACATGGGCCGGGTGGGCATCGACCCGGAGGCGGATGACGCTTTGGTGGACAAGGCGGTGGAGCTGTACTGCAAGGCTCAGTTCGACTACCTGGGGAAGGGGGAGCAGTTCCTGAAGAACTATGAGGGGCTGCGGGACTCCATGAGCATGGCGGAGGGGTACAGATGCGGGACGAGATGATATATTTCGCGGATATGGTGCCGGATGCGTCAGGGGAAAGGGATTCCTACGGGGATCCGGCCATGGAGCTGAAAATGTCGGACGCGGTCTTCGCGGAGCTGAAGTCCATCGGGCAGAGCGAGTTCTACCAGGCGCAGACGGCCGGGCAGAAGCCGGAGGTCAAGTTCAAGCTGACGGACTATATGGACTACCAGGGGCAGCGATACCTGATTCATGAGGGGGTCAGGTACACAGTCCTGAGGACGTACCGTACCGCCGGCAACGAGCTGGAGATTACATGTTATGGAGGTGTGAGGGATGCCATTGCCGCCGTCAGTGACAAGGGTGACTAAGGATGGCCTGAAGATTGTGTCGAACGTGGACAGATGCGCCTATACCATCAGGGAGCTGACCAGAGCGGCGCTCAGGGACGTGGGCAAGTACGTGTGTATCACGTCCAACAAGGCCGCGCAGAAGCTCTACCACAACAGCATGAAAAAGTCCAGGCGCGTCAGGGGCTCAAAAGGGGCTTTCCAGTACTGGGCCAGGAAGAACGAGGGCGACCTGCTGGTGGGCATAAAGCATGGGACATGGTACGGCACGGAGCAGGAGCTGGGCTCCAGCAAGATGAAAAAGCATGGGATCCTGACAAGCGCCGTACAGGACAATATCCCGGACATCATCAGGATAGAGAGCCAATACCTGTCGGCCCTGGAAGATGAGGCCAGGGCCCTGGCGCTGACTAGCGATGCGGAGTATCGGGGAGGCGGTGAGGACTGATGGGGGGCCTGGAGAAGGTGCTGGAGGCACTGACCGGGGCATACTGCGAGGAGGCTCCGGAGGATGCGGCGTATCCGTACATGGTCTTTTCTGCCCGGAGGCTGACGGAAGATGCTGGGCAGCAGGTCTATACGCTGGAGGTCAATGCCTGGGACCAGCATCCATATTATTCCCGGGCGGAGGGCATGATGGACGGCCTGGAGGGGAAGTTGCACCGGTGCAACTATATGACAGAGGGGCATCTGATAAGGATATTCAAGGGGGCGCGCCAGAATATCCCGGATTCGGACAAGACAATCAAGCGGGTGCGGGAGCAGTTCGAGATGCGCGTCTATGAGATGGAGGATTGAGATGGGAAAAGGAAAGAAGAGGTCATATTCCGGCTATACGAAGAAGACAGCGGAGCACCTGCTGCTGGACGCAGGGGCGTTCTTCAAGAATTTTACATATGAGGAGGGCGGGACTTCCAACGACACGTTCGATTCCGCCGTGCAGGCGGGTAAGCTGATCGGGGCCACTAAGGGTGGAGGCGAGTTCTCTGCCGTGGCGGCAATCCGGCAGATTGAGGTGGACGGCGTGAAAGGCCGCGCGAAAGGCTTGGAGACCATCGACTCCTGGGACGTGTACCTGAAGGCCACAGTGCTGGAGACCACGGCGGAATCCATCAAGGCGGCGCTTGGAGCAGCTACCGTGGACACGGAATCGGATGAGAAATATGACGTGATCACGGGGAACGCGGCCATAGGCCTGGAGGACTATCTGGACAACGTGACCTGGATCGGCACCCTGAGCGGCAGCAGCGAGCCTGTCATCATCCAGGTCTACAACGGGCTGAACACGGAGGGGCTGAAGCTCACCGTGCAGGACAAGAACGAGGCCACGATACCCATGACGTTCTATGGCCATTACACGGACGATGACCTGGACAGCCCGCCGTTCAAGGTGCTGTACCCGAAGAAGCCACAGGGGGGACAGGCTGGTGAGGATGGCGGGGAGACCATGGAAGGAGGTGCCGGAGCTTGAGGAAGATAAATACCGGGGACGTGTTCAAGATGGCACGCCTGCTGAAGAACACAAACGTTATGGATGCGGTCAAGGATGCCTATAAGGCGGCCAAAAAGGAGGATGCGGTTGAGGGTGCCCATAAGGGAGATGCGGGAAAAGGGGGCATATGGATGGACGCGGCCATGAAGGTGCTGTCCTCCTGCACCAGCCAGCAGGCGGAGGAAGAGTTCTATGACCTGATGGCTGGCATCTGCGAGAACAAGCCGGAGGACATCAGGAACCGCCCGCTGGACGGCCTCATAGAGGATATCAGGCGGATATGCGAGGAGAACAACGTGGCAAATTTTTTGCGTTCAGCCTCAGATTTTGCCGAGAAGCTGTAAGGCTGGAGGATCTGGTATACCGGCGGTATGGCGGCGGTGCGGCCAGCGTCCTGGCCATGCCCTTCGCGGAGGGCTGCGAGCTGGTGTGCCATGCTTCGGATGCCGAGGAGGAGGACAGGCTCTTCCTGCGGTGGGCCATCATGTACCAGGCCAGCATGGGGTTCGAGGAGTTCAAGGCAGAGCTGCTTCCGGAGCAGGGGGAGCATGGAGATGGGGACGGAAGGTCTGCGGCGGAGATCCTGGAGGATGTGAAAGGGATAATCGGGTGACATAGATGGAGCTGTTCAAACTGTTCGGGTCGATATTCATAGATACGGATGCCGCGGAGAAGAGCATGCAGAAGGTGGAGCAGGCTGCAGAAGACTTCATGACTAAATTCGGCAGCGGAATGGAAAAGGTCGGCGAAAGGATCGAGAAGTTCGGCGACAAGATGTCCTCTACCGGAACGAAGATGACATTGGGCGTCACGACGCCCCTTGTGGCCCTGGGGACAAAAGCGATAAGCACTGCAGCGGATTTCGAAGCGGCGATGTCGGAGGTAGGCGCCATTTCCGGAGCGACAGGAGACAATCTTGCCGCGCTGCGGGACAAGGCGGAGGAAATGGGAAAGACCACGAAGTTCTCTGCCGGCGAATCCGCGGAGGCGCTGAAGTATATGGCCATGGCTGGCTGGGACACCAACGATATGCTGGCAGGCCTGGAAGGGATCATGAACCTTGCCGCGGCTTCCGGGGAAGATCTGGGGATCACCTCGGACATCGTGACGGACTCGTTGACGGCTTTCGGGCTGTCCGCTTCGGATAGCGAGCATTTTGCGGATCTTTTGGCGCAGGCCTCCAGCAATGCCAATACGAATGTGAAGATGATGGGCGAGACGTTCAAATATGTGGCACCCGTGGCCGGTGCGCTGGGCTTTTCGGCTGAAGATACGGCGCTGGCGGTGGGGCTGATGGCCAATAGCGGCATAAAGGCTTCCCAGGCAGGCACATCTCTCAGAGCCTCGTTGACGAACCTGGCAAAACCCACTGATGAGATGGTGGGGATGATGGTCTCCTTGGGGCTGGCTACGGAGGAGACCGCCACCGTCATTGATGAGGGGAAGCTGCAGAAGGCTCAGACAAAAGTCGAGAACAAGACCATCGACATGCAGAAGGCTCAGATCAAATACAATGAGGCGGTGGGGAAGTATGGAGCCAGCTCTTCCCAGGCGCAGACGGCAGCCCTGAACCTTGAGAAGGCTCAGAACAACCTGGAAGCCGCCATCAATGATCTGAACGCGGCACAGGAAGGTGAGATAGAGACCACAGGGATACAGAACCATCTGCTGGTGGACAGCGAGGGGAACACGAAGTCCCTGCGGGAGGTGATGCTGGCGCTGCGGGATGCCTTTTCGGATTTGTCCCAGGAGGAACAGGCTCAGGCGGCAGCCACTCTGTTCGGGAAAGAGGCCATGTCCGGGATGCTCGCCGTCATCAATGCAAGTGAAGAGGACTTCAACAGCCTTGCTGCGGCTATAGATTCTTCGGATGGCGCGGCCAAGGAAATGGCAGATACCATGAACGATAACCTGAACGGCCAGATTACCTTGCTGAAGTCCCAGGTAGAGGCGCTGTTCATCCAATTCGTGGAGCTTGTCATGCCGTACCTGAAGCAGGGGGTCGAATGGCTCTCCGCGGTATGCGACTGGATTGCCGGGCTGGACGATGGGACGAAGGGGCTGATTATCAGGATCGGCCTTTTGGCTGCGGCAGCCGGGCCGGTGCTTACGATTTTCGGAAAGGGCATTTCCGTAATCGGGAGCATCGTCTCTGTGGGAGGCAAGCTTGTCAGCGGGGTGGGCAGCCTCCTAAAGATAGGCAGCAAGCTTTCCGGAGGAATCAGCAGCATCATCAAGATAGGGGGCGGCCTGGTCACGGGTGCCACGAAATTGTTTGGGCTGTTCAGCACAGCGGCTTCCTTCATCGGGACGACGCTGATTCCGGCCATAGCTTCGATTGGGGCTCCGGTATTGGCTGTAATAGGCGTGATTACTGCCTTAGTGGCCGCTGGTGTCGCATTGTACAAGAACTGGGATGAGATATGCGCATGGGCCGGCAAGGCATGGGGCGCAATTAAGGACACGATAGGCGGTGCGATTGATGGTGTCATAGGATTCTTTTCCGATTTGAAGGAGAAAGCTTCGGAGGAGTTCCATGAAATGGCAGAGAAGGTCAGCAGTAAGGCAGAGGAGCTGAAGGAGAAGGCAGTCAGCAAATTCGAGGAGCTGCGCGACAAGGCTTCGGAGAAGGTGGCATCCCTGAAGGAGAAGGCAGTCAAC
>NZ_CAPDXS010000120.1:7250-16074 GCF_948601915.1 uncultured Acetatifactor sp.
AAGTTCGAGGAGCTGAAAGAGAAGGCTTCGGAGAAGGTGGCATCCCTGAAGGAGAGGGCGGTCAGCAAATTCGAGGAGCTGCGCGACAAGGCTTCGGAGAAAGTGGAGTCGCTGAAGGAGAAGGCAGTCAACAAGTTCGAGGAGCTGAAAGAGAAGGCTTCGGAGAAGGTGGCATCCCTGAAGGAGAAGGCGGTCAGCGGGTTCGAGGAGCTGAAAGCAAAAGGGCTGGATAGGTTCGAGCATCTTAGGTCAGGAATATCCGACAAGCTGGAGAAGGTGAAAGGATTTGTGTCAAATACGGTGCAGAAGCTGAAGGATTTCTTCAACTTCGACTGGAAGCTGCCGAAGATAAAGCTTCCTCATTTCAGCATCACCGGAGAGTTTTCGCTGAATCCGCCCTCGATACCGCATATCGGCGTGGAATGGTACAAGAAGGCCATGGATACGCCGATGATTATGGAAAAGCCCACTGCATTCGGCATCAACCGTTCCGGCCAGGTCATGGCGGGCGGCGAGGCCGGAAGCGAGGTGGTGGGCGGCACGGAGACGCTGATGCGGATGATATCGGCAGCGGTCGCCGAAGAGAATGCCCAGGTCTATGAGCTCCTGAGGCGGATCAGCGAGCTCCTGGCCACATACCTGCCGGGATGCTCCAGCAAGCAGCTGGTGCTGGACACAGGAGCCCTGGTGGGGGAGCTGGCCGGGCCTATGGATGAGAAGCTTGGCTGGAAGCGCCATATGGACGGGAGGTGGAGATGATGTACGGTGCGGTGTTCGGCGACAGGTATTCCAGGGAAGACTACGGCGCTGTCATGAACTATGCAAGGGTGGTGCCGTCTGCGGTCAAGGAGGTATACGTGGACATCGATGGGGGAGACTCAGCCATCGACCTGACGGAAGCGGTAGGAGGAGTGGCCTATGAGGACGCGAAGATAGAGTTCAAGTTCACTTTGTTCTCCGATGAAAAGGCGGAGCGGATGAGGAATGACCTCCATGGCAGACGGATGGAGATTGTGCTGGAGCGTGAGCCGGAATATTCTTATCAGGGCAGGGTCTCCTGCACCAAGGTGGAGCAGGACGGAAGGCTGTACGAGGCCTGCTTCACGGCCAGAGTGCATCCCTATAAATACGAGAGGAGGGAGAGCGTACATGAGGAGAACATTTCCGGGGCGGAAAGGGAGGTGCTGCTGGAGAACGACAGGATGCCGGTCATGCCGAGGATAGAGGTGGAGGGGAACGTCCTTCTGGTCTATGAGGGCATCCGCTACAGGATGGGGCCCGGCACGTACCAGATGCCGGAGGTGACCCTGCAGGAGGGGCTGAACCGGCTCCGCCTGTCCGGAAACGGTAGAATCAGGTTCTCTTATAGGAAGGGGAGGCTGGCATGATTATCATCAAGAGCGGGGAGGACACAATCTACCATCCGTTGCATCCGCAGCTGAAACTGGTGGCCCCGAAGCTGATTCTGGAGGACAGCGCGGCCGGGAGCCTGGCGTTCAAGGTATATAGGGACAATATGAACCAGGGGAGCATACGCAAACTCTTCCCCCTGATAACCGTGTACCGGGACGGCACCGCTATATTCAAGGGGCGGGCCATCAAGGATGCAAAGGATTTCCGCAATGGACGTTCGGTGGAGGTGGAGGGGCACCTGGCGCTCTTCAACGATTCCTACCTGGAGCCCTTCTCCTTCCAGGGCAGCCCGGAGGAGCTGTTCCGGATGATTGTGGAGAACCATAACAATCAGGTGATGACATGGCAGCGGTTCAAGGTAGGGGAGGTCACGGTCCGGGACAGCAACGATTATATCGTCCGGAGCAGCGAAGGGATGCTGGACACCTGGACGGCGCTGAAGGAGAAGTGCTTCCGCTCCAGCCTGGGCGGGCATATCCGGATACGCTATGAGGAGGACGGCGACTACGTGGACTGGCTGGAGGACTATGGGAAAGTCTCCTCCCAGGGGATAGCATTCGCCAAAAACATCATCAGTCTGTCCCAGGAGTCGGATGCGTCCGAGACCTATACGGCTATCCGGCCTGTGGGGGCGGAGGTGGACGGGAAGAAAGTGGACATCTCTTCCGTGAACGGCGGGAGGGCATACCTGGTGAACGGGGAGAGGGCGGCGGAATGCGGCATCATCTTCGCCCCTGCGGAAGAGTCCCTGTGGGAGGACGTGACGCTGCCGGAGAATCTGCTGAAGAAGGCGCAGGAGCGGCTGTACGGCTCCATGGCAGCTCTGAGCGAGAGCTATGAGGTGAAGGCGGTGGATCTGCACCTGACGGATCCGGAGGTGGAGGCTCTGGAAATCTGCGAATATGTCCAAGTGGTGAGCAAGCCGCACGGTATTGACGGGAGGTATCTGCTTACTAAGGCGGACATCTCCATTGCGTCCCCGCAGGATTCAGTCTACTATCTGGGTGCCAGCAGGAGGGTGCTCAGCGGCATGGGGGCTGGCGGCGGAGGGCAGCAGGAGGCCATGCCGCAGAAGGTCAGCGCCTTGGAGAACGATGCGGGCTACATATCGGAGGAGAAGGCCGGAGAGATGCTGGCGGAGTACCCGAAGGAGGACAGGGTAGAGGAAATCGTAAAGGATGCGGTGGCGCTGGCGCCTTCTCTGGGCGGGCTCTCTTTCGGACAGGATAGCGAAGGGAAGTGGGGATATGTCCCGCCAGGTGCCGATGCAGTGGTCCCTTTTAGGACTGGCGGATCCGAGTGCGCCAGGCAGTTCTTGATAGGTGTGCTTCGGTCAGGGTTGGATGGGGCTATCTGGATTGCAGCGGATGACGGAGGGGCGGCGGATGGAATCAACGAGGTATCGATTGTCTCATCTGTGGAGCGGGAGGAGGAAAGGTCGCTCTGGTGCGCTGACGGGGATCCGCTCATGGTAAGCGCGGTCATTTCGGATTCTCCGTCCGAGGTGGTGGGAGGGATATGGATTGAATGAAAGGAGGCTTGGATGTTCGACATAGATTTGATCATACCTTGCTATGGGAGCCCTGAGGTCATCGAGAAAGGGATAGCCTCGATAGCGGTGCAATGGCACAAGGAGTTCATACATGTCACGCTTGTGAACGACTGCAGCCCGAATACCGACTGCGACTATCAGGATTTGGTGGATAAGTACAGCAATTTCATAGACATACGATGCATACGCACGCCGAGGAACGGCGGGCAGGGCCTTGCGAGGCAGTTCGGGATAGATAACACGGGCCACAGATACTTCATGTTCATGGACGAGGATGACCAGATAGGCAACGGAGTCGCTGTATCGCAGTTTGTTGGAGCTGCAGAATGCGCAAACTTCTTGTTTACGGACAATGGAGGCATAGTGTGCGACGGCTGCGGGAATCCGGTTCAGAAAGAGGGGGCGAGGCCTGTAGCGCTGGTATCCGGCCCATTATTCGCTTTTGACAATAACAGCAGCTATACGATAGACAACACGAACAGGGTCTGGGTGAACTCGAAGCTATATAGCAGGGCTTTCATCGAGAAGCACAACGTGAGGTTCAATGAGGAGCAGTCGCGCCATGCAGAGGATTATTTCTGGATGTCCTGCTTCTTCTATGCGCTGGACAATGACCCGGATTTCCAGAGCATCCTGCTGGACAACAGCGGGATATACTATCTCTGGTATCCGAACGAGAGGTCGCAGTCCAGGTCGGATTCGCATTATGGGTACATGCTTTCAGGATATACGATGGGAGGATCGGTGAACATATTGAAGTATATGAGGGACACGTCAGCCAATGGGATAACATGGACCCAGGAACGCGAAAAGGGGTATGGTGACATGCTCCTGAATATGACGATGTACTCATACTTCACGTTCCTGTCGTTCATTCGGCATGTAGCGGAGACAGACTATGTGCCGAAACTGGAATTGGACTGGTACATTCTGCGGAATTCCTGTAACAAGCTCCGGAAATGGTTGAAGAGACGGTTCGATAAGTATAGCTATACGCAAAAAATCGAGCAGTATTATCTGGTGAAGAACAACACGGACGTGATGTTCACGGAGCCATGGGTCGAGTTCGACAGCTATGTCAAAGATGGATGTGATGAACTGGGATGGGATTTCTCCCAGCTCCTTGAAAGCAAAAGGACAATGAAATTTGTCGATGGTGTGAGGGTATGGGATATCTAGTCTCCAATGGAAGGAACGGAAGGGTTGAATATTCTGGGACGCAGTATGTAAATCCACCTGGCGGCACGAAGAAGCTGTGCGTCAGGACTGGGACGGGGCCGAATGATGTCATCAGATACGGACTGACCACGAGGTCCAGCGCATCTGCTTATTGCGGGCTCAGGATGCGCATTGAAGGAGGAGTCGCTTATATAGGGAGGAGGGAAACGAGAAGCGCCTCAGGAGTGGAGGTCAGGACGGAATCCACATCGATGACCATATCGACATCCGTTTCATCCACGAGTTCTTCTAAGTATTCGGTCACACATGCTTACAGCACAACTAAACAAAGCAATTATGTGGCAAGTGAGACTGTGCGGGAAACGCTGACGGAAACGTATGTTACTACATCTTTAAGGACATCCTCGACATCATCTTCCAGTCTGAGTAAGACGACTGGCAGGTATACGACGTCGCAATCGAAACTTGCGACAGTCAGTACAAGCTCGCATACTTTTACCGTTTCCAATGGATCGAGCTCTTATTCCACGATACGGACAAGTACCATGTCTTCGTTATGGACAGCATCAAAGACAGGCGGATACGCCTCTTCTTCAGGAATGGAGGCCGGAAGTGGGATAAGCGGCTTGGTGGGCAAGGTGACGTCTACGAGATTGGCTGGGACAAATACCTTCAGTACGCTGTCCAGATACACATATAGTTATTATACGACGCACAAGGAGACGATACGCAGGGCTGGCTCCACACAGAGGACATTGGCTCAAACATTGAGCAGGACATGGGGATGGACGTCATCGCACAGTATGGAGTGTTTTTCAAAAGGAAATCAGTCCACTTCAATGAGATACTCATATACTATCGAAAGACAGACGTCAAAACTGTCTACAAAGTTGAGCTCAGTCCAGGTCAACACGACATCGCAAAGCATCGGTGAGTCAACGGCCAGCTTTGTGACTTCCGCTTCAAGTACGATGAATAGCAGTTCGAGCCGGACAGTTGAGCGCACGACGTCTTCCAGTTATGTGGAGGATAATTTTGATTTATGAAATCGCAGAGAGGGGGAGGCTATGGCACAGATTGAGGTTTTGTTAGAAGGGCAGCTGCTGTCAGTGGGGAATCAGGAGATTATTTCCAGTGGAGATATAAGCTATGACACATGCAGGTTCTTCTTTGACGATACATGGGACGGGTTCACTAAGACAGGGGTCTTCTACCAGGACAGGAAGGATGTCCAGTATGCGGTGCTGGAGGCCGATGGGAGCTGTATGATACCGGCACGGGCCATGGCAAGGGAAGGGAACATGTATATCGGCGTGTTCGGGGTCAGCGGCTCTAAGGTGGTGACATCCACAGTGGAGAGGATATATATCCGGCAGGGAGCCATATCAGGCGATACGGTCAGCACGGAGCCCAGCGATGATGTGTTCCTGGCTATCATCGCGCAGTACCAGCGTATCATAGAGCTGATGCGCCAGTATGAGGAGACGGCAGCAGCATTCAATGACAGGATGGAGGAGCAGAACGGAATCCTGGGAACGCTGAACGCTTTCGATGTGACGGAGGTCATGCAGCGTCTGGATTTGATTGAGGACAGGATGATTTCTTATGTGAATGTGGCGAAGGAAATCATGGAAAGGGATTTCATAATACGGGATGTTCCAATCAGGTTCATCGAAAGGACCTGTAGGGTGGAGGACGATAGGATTACAGACGGCTCCTTATGCGAGGTGTTTTTTGATGAATACTCCTATGAGATTGCGGCAAGGGCCCTGATTCTGCCAGTATCCCATGGCGGATACATAGAAGTGACCAGTTCCTTAGACATAGGCGAGGAGCTGAATGCGAACATACTTGTGAGGAGGGGATGAGGATGCTGGGAAGGACGAACATAACGGCTCTGAAGGAGGCGGGTACTGCCACGGAAATCGAAGAGTACAGATGGATGCAGAAGGAGGCAGGAGGCATCCGAGGGAATTTCGTGAAATGCATCTGTAAAGGGGGCCATCTCGTGGCCATTACTGAGGATGGGAGCGTGGCATACACGGAAGACGGGGAGGTATGGGGGGCACTGACGCTGGAATATGAAGGATGCCACCTGAACGATATCGATTGGGACGGCGAGAGGTTCCTGATAGTGGGCAGATATATGGACGCGGCAATCAGCGATGCCGAGAGCTCCGCACTGATGGTGGCCACTTCTGATTTCAGGACATTGGAGAAGCTTGGGCCGCTACAGGTCTCCCAAGGCAAGTATTATATGGAATATTATGCAGTGATGCCTCAGAATGGCGAGTATGTCGTTTTGGCGCGGAACGACCGTCTGGTGTATGCCCTCTTCACGGATTTGGTAGGTGTAAAGGATTCCAGTTATTTGGAAAATGGAACAACTGAGGCTACTGGTGTGAAATGCTGTATCACGGCCAAGAACTCTGGATGGATGCTGGCAATGGTCTGTGCTACAGGAAGGTTTGCCAGCGGCCGTGGCGCTTTCAGCAGGATATATTATGACAGGGTCGTATCTGGCAGTTCTAACGACTCGTCCGATACGACTGCCGTGTTCGAATGCAAAGACAGGCTATACTTCATGAACAGAACAGCGGGAGGAGACTATAGGCTCGGCAGGTATACTGATTCCGGGGAAGTGCTGGCGATGTCTACAGGAAAGGATTTCGGATTCATAGATGGGGTATATTTCGATGGCTGTGAGATCTTCATCAATTACCATGAGGCATTGGTGGTGAGGAAAGGGGAAAGCATCGCAGAAAAGACGGTTGAAGACATGCTGGAAATAGCGCCGGAGATGCAGATGAACTGCATATCGAAGGCGTTCGGAAGGCTGTATGTCTTCGGGAACCAGGGACTTATATTGGAATCCAGCACAGAGACAGGCAATGAAGCCGGAATAGCGGTGCAGACCATGTCCGCAAAGAAGGCGCTGGCGGATGCCAAAGCCTATGCAGATGCCAGGTATGCAGAGCTGGAGGAAAGGATTGCAGCCCTTGAGGCTTTGGGAAAGGCAGGGGAATGAGAAACCAGGGGATTGAAGTCCGGGCAAGCCCTTGGGGAAGAAGAGGCGCAGCCACAAACAACGAGGAAAGAGAGGAGAGATATATGTATAAGGTAAAAGTAACTGTGATTGCGGTGATATCCACACTGATGAGCTGGATGGGCATCCTGGCCGTGCCGGTATTCCTGATGGTGGGCTGCAATGTGATTGACTATGTCACGGGCCTGCTGGCCGTGCCGTACAGGACGGAGACGGTCAGCAGCTATAAGGGCATCAGGGGAATCATAAAGAAGGTGTGCCAGTGGCTGCTGGTTCTGGTGGGAGCATGGATAGATATCCTGGTTAATTATGCCATTGAGTGTGCGGGCATCGAGTTTGCGCTGCCGTTTGTGGTCGCTACTATAGTAGCGGTGTGGCTCGTGGTAAATGAGATCATCAGCATCCTGGAGAATATGCTGGACATCGGTGTCCGGATGCCACCTTTTCTGCTTCCTGTCATAAAGTATATCCGGAAGCAGGTAGAGGCTAAAGCGAAGATTGCAGACGAAGAGGGGGATGGAGGTTATGAGGATTAACATTCACGCCGGACATAATGCGGATGGGCGGACAGCCTGTGGGGCTATAGGCTTCATCAGGGAATCTACAGAGGCCAGGCGGGTGAAAGATACAGCGATTGGCATGCTCCGGCAGCTCGGCCATACGGTATATGACTGTACGGTGGACGATGCAGCAGGGGTGTCTGACAACCTCAGGCAGATTGTGGCGAAGTGCAATGCCCATGATGTGGATTTGGATGTATCCATCCATTTCAACTCCGGCGCTAAAGATGTCGCTGGCAATGGCAAGACGACAGGTACAGAGGCGTATGTATATAATGCGGCCAGCAAAGCAGAAGGGTATGCTGAACGCGTATGCGTTGCCATTGCCGGATTGGGCTTCAAGAGCCGTGGCGTGAAGTACAGCACAGGCCTTTATGTGCTCCGGAATACGAAGTCACCGGCCATGCTGGTGGAATGCTGCTTTGTTGATGATAAGGATGATGTGCAGCTTTACGACTGCCAGGCGATGGCGGAGGCGATTGTATATGGCATTACCGGGCAGCGGGTACAGGCAGCGGAAAAGCATCCAGATGCCAATCAGGAGCTGGTGTCTCCCGGGGAAGAGACTGTAGTCGGCGATAAGAAACAGCTGTACCGGGTGCAGGTAGGGGCCTACGCTGTCAAAGGCAATGCGGATGCTGCCCTGAAAAAGCTTAAAGCAGCTGGGTTTGATGCAGTTATCGTCAAGGCATAAAAAGTGAGACAAAAGTGAGACATCTTCCTTTCAGAATGCTTCATTTTGTGCTGCGAGACATAAAAGAGACATTTACAACCATCAACTGTAAATCACATTTCGTTACATGGATAAAAGGCAAAAAAGGCTGATTTCATGCGGTTTCCAGGCATATTGCAAAGAAAATCCCCGAGGGCTCGGCCCTCCGGGGATTGAATTTTTCGTGAGACATTGGGGATTCGAACCCCAGACAACTTGATTAAAAGTCAAGTGCTCTACCACCTGAGCTAATGTCCCATATTCATAAAAAAGGGGATATCCCCCTCCAACAGGGCTAGCTGGATTCGAACCAGCGTCTGCAGCAGTCAAAGTGCTGTGCCTTACCGCTTGGCGATAGCCCT
>NZ_CAPDXS010000121.1:0-15776 GCF_948601915.1 uncultured Acetatifactor sp.
CAGAACACGAATTTCGCCCTGGTGCCCTCAAATCCCCCATGTACATAGCGGAAGGGCTTCCTGCTCCCGTCCGGCATGCCGCGCTGCCTCATCTCGTCCGCATCAATGTAGGGCTTTCCATAATAAGCATCCTTTTTCGCATCATAGATCACTTTTTTGCCACTCATGACATTTACCTCCTTGCCAGCCTGAGATCTCAGTTTCCGTTCTTCTGTCTTTATTCTATCCGTTTTGTCCCCTCCGGAAAATAAGAAATCCGACGGATACTATCACAAATCCGATTTCCCTGGCTGCGCGGCATAAGGCTTCCCGCCGCCTGGCCGATTCAGCCCTTACTGAAAAAGCTCCCTGTTCGGCCTGTATTCCGCCACAACGATCCGCTCCATCTCCTCCGGGCTCTCCTGGCAGCCCCTTCTGATCCATCTGCGGATGACCGCCGACAGCCCCTCCGTGAAAAAGGTCTGGTGATAGAGCAGCTCCTCTCTGGAAGCATACCCCATGACCGGCATAATCCTGTCGATATTGTCCTTCAGCTCCGCCGGCAGCCTGTCATACGTCAGATCCATTTTGCCCAGGGCGTCCATATATGTGCAGAAAAAAGCCCTGTGCTTCTGAATCAGTTCAAACAGATGGCGGAATCCCCCCGGACGCATTCCCTTTCCCTCTTCCACAAACAGGCCGACCACCTGCCGGTACATTTCCGTTACCAGATGCTCCATCAGATCCGCCACATCCTTATAATGCACATAAAAGGTCGTCCTGTGAATTTCCGCCCGTTTGCAGATCTCGCTCACCGAGATGCGGCTGATATCTTTCTCCTTCAACAGATTCAGGAAGACATACTTTATCCTGTTCTCCGTCTCCACTGCGCGCTGATTTCCCTTTGTGTTCATATTCCGCTCCTCTCTTCGTCTTATGGCCGCCTCTCCCGAAAGCTCCCCTTGAATCTCCCTCCGTTGCCGCAATTCCGGAATGCTTCCATTGACCCCTCCTCCGTTGCCGCAATTCCGGAATGCTTCCATTCCGTCGCCCGTCTCCGGGAATTTACGGATTTCTTTTATTATTTCTACACATGTATATAAATTGACGGTTGCTATCCGCTTTCCCATTCATTATAATAAAAATACATTCATTCGACAAGTGTTGATTTATACAGCACATCAATCAAAGATCGGCTTTGCAGGCACGGCGCAAAGCCAACTGCGTTGCCTTGGCCGCAGTAATCCAAAATGATAGACCGTCAGCCATAATCCCTGCCTTAAACGGGTCCGCGGATTCTGCCGGTCTTGAGCATAAAAGAAAAAGCGAAAGGAAGAACTCTTATGAATCGAAATCAGGAAATACTGGAAAAAGCTTCTTATCCCAGATTATTGCTGAACCTAAGCCTGCCCGCGGTGGTCATCATGCTGGTGATGGTGGTCTACAATATGGCGGATACCTTCTTCATCGGCCAGACCAACGACCCATCCAAGATTGCCGCCATCTCCCTGTGCTCCCCCATGTTCTCCATCCTCTCAGGGCTGGGAACCCTGCTCGGCAGCGGCGGCTGTACCGCCATCTCCCTGGCTCTCGGGAAAAAGGATACGGAGACCGTGAAACGCTATTCCTCCTTCTGCTGCTTTGCGGCCCTTGCCCTGGGCATGGCGTTTCTGTTGTCGGTCAATCTCCTCCTCGCCCCCATCTGCGGCCTGTTGGGAGCGGACGCGGACACCATGGCAGACGCGGTGCGCTACCTGCGCGTCATCGCCCTGGGCGCCCCCTTTATCATGTTCAACAATGTGTTCGCCAATGTGATCCGAGCCGACGGCGCCGCCAGGGAATCCATGATCGCCAACTGCGCTGGCACCATCTCCAATATCGCCCTGGACGCCCTGTTCATACTGGTTTTTTCCTGGGACGTGGCCGGGGCCGCCTGGGCCACCGTGCTCGGCAACTGCGTCAGCTGCCTTTATCTGTTGTACTATATGACGAGGAAGCAGCCCCTCCTCTCCCTGTCCCCGAAGCAGTTCTCCCTGCGCCCGGAAGTCTCCTGGACCGTGGTATCCCTGGGCCTTCCCATGGCCTGCAGCACCCTTCTGATGAGCCTGTCCCATATCATCGCCAACCGCATGGTCATCGGCTACGGTTCCATGGCGCTGGCCGCCCAGGGGGTATCCGGCAAAATCGGCATGGTCATCACTATGCTGGCCATGGGCATCTGCATGGGCCTACAGCCTGCCATCTCCTATAATTTCGGGGCAGGCAATCTAAAGCACATGAGACAGATCATCCGCAGCACGGCGGTCTTTACGGTATGCCTGGGCAGCGTTCTCACCATTCTGTGCTATCTGGGCAGAAACGTCATCATCTCCGCCTTCATCGACAATGAGGAGGTCATCACCTATGGGCAGGTCTTCGTATTTGCCTCCATCATCATCGGGCCCTTTTACGGTCTCTACCAGCTCTGCCAGACCTTCCTGCAGTCAACGGGAAAGGCCTCCTATGCCAGCCTGGTGGCCCTGATGGACAAGGGACTGTTCTATCTTCCGCTGCTCTTTCTCCTGAGCAGGACCTTTGGCCTCTACGGCATCATCTTCACCGGTGCCGCCACCCTTTTCCTGTCCCTGGCGGCCGGCATTGCCTTCAGCCTGATCTGGAACCGGAAAATCAGCGCTTCTGCCGGGAAGCACTGACCGATCTCTCATCAGAAGAACTGTGCATTGCAGGCCTGCCGTCCGATACATCCCCAGCCCTCCCCCAAGGGTCTGATGTGTCCCCGCAGCGATTCCTCCCCCTCCGCCCCTCTTCCTCGTACATACGGCGCATCAGCGTGGGATGCCCAAAATGAAAAAGCGCACAGTCTTCCAACAGCTTATCCGGAATATCCTCTGGGCAGAGTGTCAAAGTAATGCCGATTTTTGTTTTCGTCTTCGCAGCGGGCCCGTCCTCACGCCAGGATGACCCCATATCCGGCATTTTTTCGTAGGACCAAATCGCCGAAAACCCTTTTGTTTCCTGGGCTTTGCTAATCTGGCAATACTATAACACAATCCCCCGTATCCAGCACGGCCACCGTCACACCCCGGCCGTCTGTCCCCTCCGGCGCCTCCCCCGCCACCATTTTCCTCACACGCTGCATAATCCAAAAAGTCCTGGCATATACTTTTATCTATTGTATGTCGGAGCGCCGGAATCCGTTCGCCCGATTGATATCCGGTCAATATCCGAAATTCCAGAATCCCCTGTCCGTCTCCCCGGATTGCTCTCGCTTTCATTCCTGTCAGAGCATGGTTTTTTTCATTTTTTTCCATATTAAAAAAGTGTTACGGAAGATTTTGGCAAATTTCTTGACTAATTTGGCCCAAAACTGAACTTTTTTCGAAATATGGCTTGAATTATTCCGATGTATTAGGTAGACTAGTAGCAATACCTACTTTCAAGGAGGGCTCTGATATGAAACGAGCGATGAAACAATCCACTTTGACCCTGATTCTGAACGGAATATCCATCCTGACGCTGATATACATGGTATATTCCCTGATTGCATACAGTCAAGTCAGCGGCCAGCTCAACACTGCCAACGAGGAGCGGTTCAGCCTCACCTACAACGCCAACCGCTTCATGAACGGCTCCGCCTACCTTACCAACGAGGTGCGGGCCTTCGCCGCCACCGGCGACCAGCAGCATTACGACAACTACTGGAGCGAGGTCAACGACCTGCAGAACCGGGACAAGGGCGTCGCCGCCCTGCAGGAAATCGGCATCACCGACGAGGAGCAGGGCATGATAGACGACATGTTCGCCCTGTCCAACCGCCTGGTCCCCCTGGAGGAAAACGCCATGGAGGAAGTCCAGGCCGGAAACATGGCGGAGGCGGTCTCCTATGTATACGGGACGGATTACAGCGAGTCCATCGCCCAGATCAACGCCCTCAAGGAGCAGTTCCTGGCCGACCTGGACCAGCGCTCCCTGACCCAGGTGCAGGAGCTCCAGGCAAGGGCGGAGGCCATCCGGATGAGCATGATCCTGGCTCTGGTCATGGTGGGGGTCATCCAGCTTCTGAACATGGTCATCTCCCGCATCATAATCATGCGCCCGGTGCTGAAGGTCAAGGAGCAGATGATGGAAATCTCCCAGGGGAACCTGTCCGCAGAATTCTCCCTGGAGCCAAACACTTCCGAAATCGGAATGCTGGTGGCCTCCATCCATGAGACCAAGGGGGAGCTGAAGAAATACATAAAGGAAATCGACCATACCCTGGCCCAGATGGCCCAGGGCAACATGAACCTCGCCGTGGGGGACGACTATCGGGGAGAATTCCTGCCGATACAGGACGCCATGCGGCAGATCCTGGACTCCCTGAACCAGGCCCTGAGCCGGATTCATCTGACGGCAGAGCGCGTGTCCGAGGAATCGGAGCGCATGGCATCGGATGCCCAGACCCTGTCCAACGGCAATGTGCAGCAGGCGGCAGCCGTCCAGCAGCTCTCCTCCAGCATCCATGAAATCTCCAAGCAGGTAGACCAGACCTCCAGGGATGCGGACGATGCCAAGCAGGCCTCCGAGGACGCCTCCATGCAGCTGCGGATCTGCGACGAGAAGATGACGGCCCTGACCACCGCCATAAAGGACATCTCATCCTCCTCCAACCAGATAGGCGGCATCATCAAGACCATCAGCGACATCGCCTTCCAGACCAAAATCCTGGCCCTGAACGCCTCTGTGGAAGCGGCCCGGGCAGGGGAGGCGGGAAAAGGCTTCTCCGTGGTGGCGGACGAAGTGCAGAACCTGGCCAACAAGAGCTCTGCTTCCGCCCAGGACATCGCAAAGCTCATCGAGAATTCCATGCAGCTGGTGCAGTACGGCTCCGACCTGTCCACCGATACCACCAACGCCCTCTCCGAGGTGATCACCAGCGCCCAGAAGTCCTCGGAGCTGGTGGAGCACATAGCAGGCTCCGCCGTGGAGCAGTCCCTGTCCCTGAAGCAGCTGACCCAGGGCATGGAGCAGATCTCCGAGGTAGTCCAGACCAATGCCTCCACGGCCGAGAAATCCGCCGCCTCCGCAAGAGAACTGAACGACCAGGCCGCCGAGCTGAAGCTCTCCGTGCAGAAGTTCAGGCTGCGGTCTTTCAGATGACAGGATGACAGAACGATAGGATGATAGAATGAAGCCGGAGGCAATGGACATGGACACAGGAACCGGGAAGCGGAGCAGCTACAGGCTGCTGTTGGTGGAAGACGATTCCGTCATCGCCGGGGAGATGAAGCGCCATCTGGAGAAATGGGGCTATGAGGTCATATGCGCGGAGGACTTCGGCAATGTGCTGGGGACATTTGCCGCCTGCTCTCCCCATCTGGTGCTGATGGATATCGGCCTGCCCTTTTACAACGGCTATTACTGGTGCGCCCAGATCCGGCAGATTTCCAAGGTGCCCATCATCTTCGTCTCCTCCGCCGGCGACAATATGAACATCGTCATGGCCGTGAACATGGGCGGGGACGATTTTGTGACCAAGCCCTTCGAGCCCGAGGTGCTCTCCGCCAAGGTACAGGCCATGCTCCGGCGCACCTATGCCTTCCGGGAGCAGACCAACATCATGGAATGCCGGGGGGCGATCCTGAATCTGACGGACGCCTCCCTCCTGGTAAACAGGGAGAAGCTGGAGCTCACCAAGAACGAATTCAAGATCCTGCAACTTTTATTTGAAAACGCGGGGCAGCCCGTGTCCAGAGAGGCCATCATGAAGCGGCTCTGGGACAATGACTGCTTCGTGGACGACAACACCCTCACCGTGAACATGACCAGGCTGCGCAAAAAGCTGGAAGGCGCTGGCGCGGATTTGCCGATTCAGACGAAAAAGGGCCTCGGCTACCAGATTGGAGAATGATTATGCGACTGTGGCTGCGCTATCTGAAAGAGAGAAGGCTCTTCCTGCTTCTGTATGCCGCCCTGCTGACCTCCACGGTCTGGGGCCTGGCCCTGCTCCGGGAGGGGCTGCGTTGCGCGCCTCAGCAATGGTAGCTGAATAGTCCATCTCCGCATCGGAATACCTTTTCACTTCTTCTCAGCAATGCTCCGACAGATTAAAAATCCTAAACTCTCACACATGAAAATCCATGAAAACTCCCAATATATTTTGTGTTGACAAAACGGAATAAGAAATGTATAACTTAATCGTGTTACAATTGTAGCACGATGAGAAAGGAATGTAATCATGAGTACAATAAATTTCAAAATCTCTGATGCTGAGCTTGAGGTAATGAGAATACTCTGGCGGGAGA
Organism: uncultured Acetatifactor sp.; assembly: GCF_948601915.1. Taxonomy (NCBI): domain Bacteria; kingdom Bacillati; phylum Bacillota; class Clostridia; order Lachnospirales; family Lachnospiraceae; genus Acetatifactor; species uncultured Acetatifactor sp. The sequence continues at coordinate 6,264 of NZ_CAPDXS010000121.1, forward strand.
AACAGGCTGTGTCGTTCAGCGATATCCGTACAGAGCTAAGCGATACGGTAGGTTGGGAGAAGTCCACAATCGCAACACTTTTAAGAAGGCTGCAGAAAAAGGGTGCTATCTCGATTCAGGAAAAAGAGATTCATTACTATGCGCCGAATATAACAAAAGAAGATTATATCATGTTCAGGAAAAGAAGTCTGATAGATAAGCTCTATGACGGCAGCACAAAGAATTTTGTTGCGGCTCTCTGTCAAAATGGGGAGCTCACAGAAGCGGACATTGATGAACTGAAGATGTATTACCGAATGGGGGAGGAGAATAAATGACTGTTGAAGAATATTCCTCAGAAATCATCAGGCTCATTCTTTCGATGACATTTACCGGCAGCATAATATCATCCCTTTTATTTATTTTAAAGCCCATTATAAAAGACAGGCTTCCCAAATCATTCCAATATTATATGTGGTTTTCGGCAGTAATCGGCTTGATGCTGCCTGTGTCAAAAATACTCCGGATTCCTGTATCGGATGCTTCGATAGTACCGATGAAATCCATGTACGATATCGTGCTACGGATTTCTGATACAGCATCTGAAAAGCCTGTAAATCTTCTATTTGCGCCACGGCAAATTACTTGTCTTCCAAGCGCCGCAGCAATCTTATACATTTTCTGGCAGATAGGAATGGTTCTGGCTCTTGGCTTTCATATTTTATGTTATGGGTTTTATATCCGAAAGCTGGGCAGACACAATTTAAGCGCAAATCAGCAGGAAACAGAGCTGGTGAAAACTCCCATTTTAATCGGCTTCTTCCGTCCATCGGTGATTTTGCCTGACAAAAAATATGGGGACATGGAACTTAGGAATATTCTGATGCATGAAATGACACATAGGAAAAGACATGACATTTTCGTCAAGTGGCTGTTGATTTTTGTCGGAGCGGTGCACTGGTTCAATCCACTTGTCCATTTTGTTCGCCGGGAGATGAATAAGGCATGTGAATTAGCGTGCGATGAATCCGTCATAAAGAGGCTTGACAGAAAAGGAATGCAGCAGTACGGCGACACCTTGATTGCGGTTGCTGCCGATTCCATCAGAAAGATGCCCCTTTCGGTAACCATGTTTGAAGACAAGAAGAATCTGAAAGAAAGGTTAGGTGCTATTATGAAACATAAAAAGTACCCCAGAAGAACAGTCATTACGGCAAGCATCGTTTTGGTCACGATTGTTTGCGTTATTTTGGGAACCAGCGCATTACACGGTACAAGCAGACATGATTACATGGATAATTTTTCTCTTCAGGATCAAATGCAAATTAGAGAGGGCAAACTGAAAGAAGCCACAAATGCCTATATATATCATAAGCCATGGAGAAAATCCTGATTCTGAAATTCTGAGCGGAATAAAGGCTCTTGCGTCTAAAGAGCTTGAATTGGACATCCAAAATATCTACCTAGAGTGTATATAGATTTCGGGGGGTGAATGGGGGTGACCTGCACTGCGCCTATTGCGAAATCTCCGCTAAAAAGCTATAATGGAGCTTGGATGGCCGAAGTGCCGGAAAACTATGCAGATCAAGAAGCGGCAGCTATGGCCAATCTCGCCATCCACACCAAAAAAGGCCTCGGCTACCAGATCGGAGACTGAACATGAGACTGTGGCTGCGCTATCTGAAAGAGAAAAGGCTCATCCTGCTTCTGTACGCCCTTACGGTATTTTTCTTCGTTGCAGTGGGAAGCCTGTACCATATCGAAAATCTGGAGAAGCTCCTGTATGCCGCCCTGCTGACCTCCACGGTCTGGGGCCTGGCCCTGCTCGGTGAGGGGTTTCGGTATGTGCAAAAGAGCAGACAGCTGGAGAGGGCCTTCCATCACTTTGAGCATTGCGGGGAGCTGCTCTTCGATGAATCCGAAGAAAAGCGGATACAGGATTTGGAGGCCGGCATCGAAGCCGCGGAGAGCTTCCATGGGGCACAGCGCATGTTCCTGTCTTTAGTCTGCCAATCCCACCGGGAGGAGCAGCGGCTCTGGGAGGCGAAAGCTGCAGAGCGGGCCGACTATTATATGATGTGGACCCACCAGATCAAGACCCCCATCTCGGCCATCCGGCTTCTTCTGGACAAATCAGAGCTACAGGACAGGGACGCTTTCCTGCTGAAGGAGGAGCTGTTCCGGATCGAGCAGTACGCGGAGATGGTGCTGACCTTCCAGAGGCTGGAGAGCATCTCCTCCGATCTGGTGTTGGAAAGCCACGACCTGTACGCCCTGGTAAAGCAGGCCGTCAGGAAATATGCCCTGTCCTTCATCAACAAATCCCTAAGCTTGGAATTGCCTTCGTCGGAATCGGGGGATTTCATCCCATGGCAGATTCTGACGGACGAAAAATGGTTCGTCTTCTGCCTGGAGCAGCTCCTGTCCAACAGCATCAAGTACACCAACAGAGGCGGCATCTCCGTCAACGCCTGGGCGGAGGGGGAGCGGGTGATGCTCTCCATCGAAGACACCGGCATAGGCATCCGCGCGGAGGATCTACCCCGCATCTTCGAAAAGGGGTTCACGGGCTACAACGGCAGGCTGGACAAGAAATCCACCGGCATCGGCCTGTACCTGTGCCGCCAGGTCTTCACCCATCTGAACGTGACCATACGGGCGGAAAGCCAGGAGGGCCAGGGCACCCGGATCATCCTGGGGATTCCAAATGCCGAAAAGAGCCCACGGCCATAAGACCTGCGGAAGGCTGCCCGCTAAGCTTGCAAAAATGTAAGGTAGCAAAAAGGAAATGTAAGGATGTTCGATGGCATTCCATTTCCTTTTTTTGTATCCTTATCTTGTGATGAAGAGCTGTGCAGCAGTTCCTCACGAAGCAAACAGAAGGCACAAGGAGGACGCATCATATGTCATTGCTGGAAGTGAAAAATCTAAAGAAAGTATATACCACCCGCCTGGGCGGCAACAAGGTACAGGCGCTGGACAACGTGAACTTCTCCGTGGAACAGGGAGAATATGTGGCCATCATGGGAGAGTCCGGCTCGGGAAAGACCACCCTGCTGAACATCATGGCATCCCTGGACAGGCCCACCGCCGGGCAGGTGATCCTGTCGGGCAGGGACATGGCGGAAATCAGGCAGAAGGACCTCTGCGCTTTCCGCCGGGACAACCTGGGCTTCGTCTTCCAGGACTTCAACCTCCTGGACACCCTTTCCCTGCGGGACAACATCTACCTGCCACTGGTGCTGGCAGGCAGCGACTACGGCCAGATGGAGACGCGCCTGGCCCCTCTGGCCGGTAAGCTTGGCATCGCGGAACTTTTGGAGAAATACCCTTATGAGGTCTCCGGCGGCCAGAAGCAGCGGGCCGCGGTGGCCCGGGCGCTGATTACGGATCCCCAGATTGTGCTGGCGGACGAGCCCACAGGAGCGCTGGACTCCAAGGCCTCCGCCAGGCTGTTGGACATCTTTTCCGAGGTGAACGCAGAGGGCCAGACCATCCTCATGGTGACCCACAGCACCCAGGCCGCCAGCCGGGCCGGGCGGGTGCTCTTCATCAAGGACGGCGTAATCTTCAACCAGATTTACAGAGGCCGGCTTTCGGACGACGAGATGTACCAGAAGATATCGGACACGCTGACCGTACTGCACACGGAGAGCAGGCACGCGCAGCGATTTGAACAGGAGGCATAATATGACCACAGCAAGAAAAAGACCCGCCAGCCTGCTGCCCAGGATGGCAGTCTCCAACATCCGCAAGAATACCACTACCTACCTGCCCTACATCGGCATCAGCACCTTTGCCATGTTCACCTACTTCGTCTTTGACCTGATACTGAAGAACGATATCATGTACAACCTGCCCAAGGGCGTCTATACCCTGATACTGGTCAACATAGGCTTCTGGCTGCTGGGGATCATCATGGTGCCCTTCCTCTATTACACCAACAGCTTCCTGATCAAGCGGCGCAAGAAGGAGCTGGGCCTGTACAGCATGCTGGGGCTGGAGAAGAAGCACATCGGCATCATGATGTTCTGGGAGAGCCTGATTGTCTATGCCTGCGTGATGGCAGGGGCCATCGTCCTGGGGCTGGTTTTCTCCCGGCTGATCTTCCTGCTGCTCCTGAACCTGGCAAAAATGCAGGTGGACGTAGAGTTCACGGTAAGCCCGAAAGCCATCACGGACAGCCTGCTGTTCTACGCCTTCATCACTGCCCTGAACCTGACCGTGAACCTGGTTCAGGTAGGTAAGGCTAACCCAGTGGAGCTGATGAGCGATTCCCGGAAAGGCGAGAAGGAGCCCCGCCATATCCTGCCTCTGAGTATCATAGGTATCTGCGCCATGGCAGCGGGCTACTATACCGCCCTCTCCTCGAAGCTGGCGACCCAGGTCTTCATGGAGTTCTTCCTGGCCGTCTTTCTCGTCATCATAGGCACCTACTTCCTGTTCACCTCGGGAAGCATCGCCTTACTGCGCTTCCTGAAGAGACGCAAGAAGTTCTACTACCGTCCGGAGCATTTCGTCACCGTCTCCGGCATGCTCTACCGCATGAAGAAAAATGCCGCCAGCCTGTCCAATATCTGTGTGTTCTCCACCATGGTCATCATCACGGCGGTGTGCACTGTGGTGGTGTACCTGGATATGGATACTATCGTGAGCTCCAATTTCCGGCGCGTGTTCGAGATTACCTGCTTCGGAAATGCCGCCGCGGATGCCCCTGCCCTGCAGCAGGACGCGAAGGCTCTGGCAGAGGCGAACCATGTGGCCCTGGAGGAGGAGTTCCTCTTTGACAGCATCGAGCTGTCCACCAAAAAAGAGGGAAATTCCTTCCTGTTCTGGGACGGATCGGGCAATATGTACACGGAGATGGAAATCGTACTGCTGATGACCCAGGACGAATATGAGCTGATGACAGGGACATCTGTCGCGTTGGCCTCGGATGAGGCCCTCATCTACAGCAGCGGCCCGGATTTCGCCATGGATACTATCTGTTTCGAGACTTTGGAGTACCGGGTGAAAGAGGAGCTCTATGAGTGCGGCATCAGCCGGAAGACGCCCAACAGCGCCTTTAGCAACACCTATCTTGCTGTGTTGTCCGATAAGGAGCAGACGGAAAAGGTATGCGCGGCATTTCAGATAGACAGTGCGCAGTCCCACACCTACTTCTATGGCTTCAACGCCCAGGGGGAGGACGCGGATGTGGACACATTCTCCGCAGCCCTGAGCCAGCGTCTGAACACGGTATCTGGCTTCGCCGGGTATAGCGACCACAGAGCCGGCATGGCAGACCAGCGGAGCATGTACGGCGGGCTGCTGTTCATCGGCATCTTCTTCGGCCTCATCTTCCTGATCTGCCTGCTGATCATCATGTACTACAAGCAGCTCACGGAGGGCTTCGAGGATCAGAAGAACTTTGAAGTCATGCAGCAGGTGGGGATGAGCGACAAGGAAATCCGGCGCACCATCCGGACACAGATCAGTATGGTGTTCGGGCTTCCCCTGCTGGGGGCTGTCCTCCACACAGCCGTGGGGATGCGCATGGTGTATATGCTGCTGGGGGCCATCGGCTTCTTCGAGTCCGCCCTGCTGTTCGGCTGTACCGCGGCAGGCTGCCTGGTGTTCGCTGTCGTGTACTGCTTCAGCTATAAGAGGACTTCCATGGCGTATTACAGGATTGTGAGACAAATGGATAGATAGCGGTCTGCCAATCCGGTTGCTCCGGTACAGCTTCTCTGGAATTGGAAACGCAAAAAAATCTCCTTGTAAATGACATTTCAATGCCACTTACAAGGGGATTCGTCCTCAAAAGTTCGCTGACACCGCTAATTCTGTTTCAAGTTCTCAGATTGACAGCTCGCGCTTGCACGTTTTGCTCATTTGGAAGCGGATTGCACTGCTATTCAGTTGTAGGACTGATTATTCTTTAATCTTGTCAAGCTCTGTCAGGTTTACTCCTGCTACTGTCAACAATGCTTTTAAAGAGATATAATCTTTCTTTAAATTAGCATATGTTTTTGTTGCATTCTCCTCTTTTGCAAGTGCCATGTTTTCCTGGACTTTTGTAAAATCTTCAATAGCTCTTTGTGTTATCTCTAAACCGTTTGGCATATAATCACCTCTCACTTTCCAAAACGCCGCCTACATGTACCTGGTGATTCCATTATAACAGCCCTTTGGCAAGGTGTAAAGCCTTTATTCAGTTATCAAGGTGCTTTGTAGTGCCAATAGACGGCTTGCTTTGACGCTACACTCCTGTTTCAAGTGGCCGTCCTGTGAATCATATTGTGTCTGCATGAATGTTCCACTCCTACACCCTTTTCAGGCGCGTCAATCACGATGACCTCCCTTGCATTGTAGTCGCTCCTCCCGTTCCAGAACGGCTTGAAGTCCACCTGATGTCCCCTCGCTATGTGTCCCCCGCGCAGATTGGAGCAGTGGATGAAATATGTCTCCCGATCCTCTCCCAGGATGAATCCATACCCCGGTCCTGGAAGTGCAGTGAGGCCCATATGCGGCCTTTAATAGATGATATGTAAAATATGTGTCCGTGGGATTCAGGCACTAAAACAAGCCCACTATCAGGCATACCGCCATACCTGATAATGGACTTATTCTGATGTCCAATATTTGATTGATGCTCCGTTCCTTCCAAAACATAAATAAGCAAGCAGACTTCTCGTGAATACCTTTGGTAAAACCATCTACCAAAATTCGTACCAATTATACTGCATAACGCTGAATGCTGCCTAATGTAATCATGCGAATGAACCAGTCAGCGTTATGCAGTCTGGTTTCACGGCAAGCGAAATCGTTAAGCAGTATATATACCAAAATAACCTTGATAATCTGCCATAATTTATGATAGCCTACGATACCTTGTCAGCATCCGCAAAACCAGCTTCAATGCTTGACTTTCCCATGTTTCCAAGGGTTCTTGTCCGGAAATCTTTCTTCCTAGTTTCCTGCCATCTGCGCAGCCACCTCAGCCGCAAAATCTTCCTGCTTCTTCTCGATGCCCTCGCCAGTCTCGAAGCGGACGAATCTTGCAATGCTCAGGTTCGCGCCGTTCTCCTTGGCTACCTGTGCCACATACTGCGCCACGGTCTGCTTGCCGTCCTCGGCCTTGACATACACCTGCTCCAGCAGACATACTTCCTTCAGCTCCTTGTTCAGACGGCCGTTGACAGCGCCCTCGATAACCTTCTCGGGCTTCCCTGCCATCTTGGGATCCTGGGCAATCTGCGCAGCCAGAATCTCTCTCTCATGGGCCTTGTACTCCTCGGACACGTCTGCCGTAGCCACATACTTAGGATTCAGGGCAGCCACCTGCATGGCAAGGTTCGTCAGGGCCTCCTTCACGGCATCGTTCACCACATCCGTCTTGGCCTCGACGATGACGCCGATGCGCCCGCCGCCGTGTACATAGGTAGCCACACAGCCTTCCGCAGCCTCCACCTTCTCGAATCTCCTGATGCTGAGCTTCTCGCCGATGACGGCAATCTTGTCCACCAGAATTTCCTTCACCTTCTTGGAGCCGTCCTCAATCCAGCCCTCTTCCAGGAACGCATCGATGTCCGCAGCGCCGGATTCCACAGCCTGCTTCGCCACTGCTTCCACGAACTGCTGGAAAATCTCATTCTTCGCCACGAAGTCTGTCTCGGAATTCACCTCCACCACTGCGGCTACATTGTCGCCCTTGGTGGCGATGCGGCAGATGCCCTCCGCAGCGATCCTGCTCTCCTTCTTCACAGCCTTGGCCTGTCCGTTCTTCCTCAGGACTTCCACGGCCTCTTCCATATTTCCATTGGTCTCGTTCAGAGCCTTCTTGCAATCCATCATACCGGCTCCGGTCTGCTCACGCAGTTCCTTGACCATTGCCGCTGTAATCTCTGCCATTTATATCATCCTCCTGTCTTCGTTATGCCGCGCACACAGCGCCTGTCGTTCCGTCCCTATGGCTTACGCCTCTTCCTGGGCAGCCACTTCCTCGATATCCCGGGCTTCGCCGGCCTGTGCCGCTACCGCTTCCTCTGTATAGACAGCCTCGCCCTGGTTCGCCTCGATGACGGCATCAGCCATCTTGGAGACGATCAGCTTCACTGCCCTGATGGCGTCATCGTTTCCGGGAATGATGTAATCCAGCTCCTCGGGATCGCAGTTGGTATCGCCGATGCCGATCAGTGTGATGCCCAGCGTCCGGGCCTCCTGTACACAGATTCTCTCTTTCTTGGGGTCTACTACAAAGATGGCGTCAGGCACTCTGGTCATGTTCCGGATGCCGCCCAGGTTCTTCTCCAGCTTCTCCCATTCCTTCTTCAGCTTGATGACTTCCTTCTTGGGAAGTACGTCAAAGGTGCCGTCCTCGGACATCTTCTCGATGGCATGGAGCCTTCCGATGCGGGACTGGATGGTCTTGAAGTTGGTCAGCATGCCGCCCAGCCATCTCTCATTTACATAGTACATGCCGCAGCGCTCAGCCTCGGTCTTCACGGCGTCCTGGGCCTGCTTCTTGGTGCCCACGAACAGGATGGTGCCGCCCTGAGCAGCGATTTCGGAGACGGCCCTGTAGGCCTCGTCCACTTTTCCCACAGACTTCTGCAGGTCGATGATATGGATGCCGTTCCTCTCCGTGAAGATGTAGGGAGCCATCTTGGGGTTCCATCTTCTGGTCTGATGTCCAAAATGGACGCCTGCTTCAAGCAGCTGTTTCATAGAAATAACGCTCATGTCCTTACCTCCGTTTGGTTGTTTTCTTCCGCATGGCCTTCCCGCCGGATCCGCGTCTTGACCCGGCAGACTCCGCCAACTACCCCTAGTACACCAGTGCATTAGGAGCACCATTGCCGAATGGGCCTGCGTGTTTTTTGCCTTCTGTGGCAGCCGTTGGACAGCGCATCTACGCGCTTTCCAACATTTTGCATTATAGCACAATACCTCCTGCCGCGCAAGAGGTATTGACAAAATTCCTGTTCTGATTTCTCATCTGTTTCCCATGATGATGCTTACGATTTCTTCATCGCTGGTGCCTCTGGGAATCTCATAGACACCCTCCTGGATGCCCCGGGAATAGCTGTTTGAGCAGATGTAGTAGTCCAGGCTGTCCGCGTCCTCTATCAGTCCCAGCTCCTCCAGAAGCTCACAGACGCTGTAGGAGGTGACTCCCTCCTCGATGACCACAGTGACCCTCTCTCCTTCGGCTCCAGTGCCGCCTGACTGGGCAGAGCCTGGCGTCCCGCCCCCGTCGTCCTGCCCATTTCCTTCCGCATCCTCCTGGGAGCCATGAGGCGCGGAACCTTCCTCCTCGTCCCTGGCCTCTCCCCCGGTGTCGGAATCCCCTTCTCCTTCCGGTGCGCCGCTCCCCTCTTCTCCCGGATCCGCATCCGGTTCAGAGCCGCTCCCCGCACCTTCTCTCCCATCGGATTCCCCTCCGGGATCCGGCGCGGTGCCGGAATCATCGGAAGATTGCCCCCCGGGGATGTCCGACAGCTTCATGGAATCGCTCTCCACCATCCCAAGCTCCAATGCCTTAGATCGGAA
>NZ_CAPDXS010000122.1:0-1007 GCF_948601915.1 uncultured Acetatifactor sp.
AACGCATCATCCCTGTTTGAGAAAGAACAGGGGGCGGCTTTTATGGTGTCCGTGGGATGATTGATACATTCCTTTACCAGCGGAACGTCAGCCACGCCCTTAACGCATAAGCATATTGGAGAACGCTGCACTTGCGTTCTCCGATGTGAGACTTAGAATTTCTTAGCGGGTGTGCTTTAGCCGCTTAGAAATTCTTCTCACATTTCTATCGGAGCGATAGATACCATGCGGCGGAACCGGCCCCTTTGTCAACAGATAACCAACCTTTGCCGTTTTCCGCCGTATGCATGTATCGCTCCTTTAGGATTCAGAGGAGGCTTAAAAATTGAGTGAGGAATGGACTGTCTGCACAGCGGACATACGGAACAGGATACATGAGGCAGGGATCTTCCGGACGGATGAAAGAATTGTGTTGACCACAAAAAGCTGTGTATTACTGGAACACTTTACAGGAAAGGCATACAGCTACCGCATGGTAGATTTGCATACCTTAAAGGCAAAGAGGCTGTTTTCAAGACCCACACCGCTGAATGAGGTAGGATACCGGAGAGCCATAGAGAAAATGGCGGTACAGTCAGAGGGCGGGATAGCATTTATGCAGGATGGCAATTCAAGAGCGAGTGAACTGCTTGCCCATATCTTCTATGACATTCTGCCGGAGTACGGACTGGCTTTGAGGGAAAACCAGCTTTCTCTTTCCATTGCCATGCTGGAAGCCATGGAGAAAGAGAAAGTGGCATTATGTGAAGCCGAGGTGGGAACGGGGAAAACCCATGCGTATCTCATAGCGGCAGTCATCTATCGCTTGTTTCATGGAGAAGGGCAGCCAGTGATTATCTCCACATCCACCATTGCTCTGCAGAAAGCATTGACAGAGGAGTACATCCCCCAGATTTCGGGGATTCTTCTGGAACACCGTATCATTGAGGAACCCCTAACATTTGCAGTACGCAAAGGAAAGAACCATTATGCCTGTGACAGCAGGGTGAAGACCTATTTATCTTCGG
>NZ_CAPDXS010000122.1:1017-15718 GCF_948601915.1 uncultured Acetatifactor sp.
TCAGCCATAATAATAGGCTGGAGGATAAAAAACTGATAGAAATTCTGACAGCCCTTTTCGTGGGCACCGTTTCCCTTGACCTGGACGGCCAGCCCTTGACAGACTATGTAAAAGAGCGGATCTGTGTGGAGAACTGCCGAAACACCTGCGAATTTTCCAGTGTATGCCGTTATCGCACCTTCCTCAGAAAATCCAACCAGGGGAAGGTGGATTTCCAGATTGCGAACCACAACCTTGTGCTAGCAGATATATTGAGCAGGAAAGGTAGCAGGAACCGTCTGCTTCCGGAGCATGGCATTTTAATATTTGACGAAGCCCACAAGCTGCCGGAGGCTGCCAGACAGATGTACGGGCTCAGCTTTGAAAATGTTGAGCTGGAGCTTGTGGCAGCCAGTATTATAAGAGCCGTGGCAGGCAGACCAGAGAAAAGGGGGACGCTTTCTCTGTGTGAGGAAATGTTGGAGTTGAACACAGCCCTGTTTGAAAACCTGAAAAAATTTGCAGGAGTGCGGTATGACAACAGTAGCATGGAAGTCATATTCACACCGTCCGTCCAGTTATCCCTGAAAGCACTGTCAGCCGTGATAAAGAGCCTGTTAGTACTTTTCTATACCGCAGACCGGGGAAATGCGGCATATAAGCGTATTTCCGGCAGGCTGGAACAGAAGCAGGAGAAGCTGACGGTACTTCGTGACTATGAGGATTTTATCTGCTGGCTGGAATATACAGGAGCGGCATCCTGCAGGCTCTGCGCGCTGCCGAAGCACCTTGACCTCCTGCTCCATGAGGACTTGTGGAGCAACGGGAAACCATACCTCCTGACATCGGCAACCCTGTCCGTAGGCGGCGATTTCAGCCGCTACATGCACCAGACAGGGATTGATCTGCTGAACCGGAAACAGATTTTAAACGTAAGCAAGGCATCGCCTTTTGATTACTGGAACCATGCTTTATTGTACCTGCCGGAAGATATGCCGTTTCCCAATGTCAGGAAAACAGCTTACCGGAAAGCGGTGGCAGACAGGCTGTCGGAACTGATTCAGCAGAGCCATGGGCATACGCTGGCGCTGTTCACATCCTACCGGATGATGGAGATAGTGCATCAGGAGCTTGCAGGGAGGATAGAAGATTTCCCGCTGTTTTCCATGGGAAAGGGGAAGCTGGAGGCCATTTGGGAGTTCCGAAAGAGCGGGAACGGGGTGTTGCTTGCCAGTGACAGCGCCGGGGAGGGGATTGACCTGGCCGGGGACATCCTTTCATCCCTTGTGGTGGTGAAGCTGCCCTTTCCCGCGCCAGACCCGGTGCTGGAATACGAAAAGTCCCTGCATGAGGATTTCCATGAGTATCTGGCGGAGGCCATTGTACCGGCGATGCTGATGAAGCTGCGTCAGTGGATTGGGCGGGGCATACGCAGGGAGACGGATATCTGTGTGTTCTCCATCCTGGACTGCAGGGCCAGCGGGCGATATAAGAATGACATTCTGGCGGCCCTGCCCGACATGCCGGTGACGGAGAGGATAGAGGATGTAGGAATCTTTATCAGGGGTAACAAGCCGGAGAGTTATTTTGGGGATAAGGAATGAACTGGCAGAGATTTCGGAAGAATGTCGGCCAGGGAAGAGAGAAAGGCGAAAAATATGAGGTTATTGTGTGAGATAGGCGGGCTTGCTCTGGTAGGTCTGCTTATCCTCTTTTTAGTGATAGATATAGCGGTTATCCGGGTCGGGAAAACTGCAGAAAAAAGGGACAATCCGGGTTGTCATAGGACAATCCAAAAGAAAAATAAAATGAATACGGGTCAGCAGACAGCCACAGGTCAGTATCAGAGCAGTGCGTCTGCTGGCCGCGAGGCCGGAGTACAGGAGGGAAAGGAGAGGCTGCCATGAAGCTGACAAAAGAGATGCTTGCGGAAATGGCACAGACCGATATCCGCACCGTGGACATTTCCGAACTGACCGACTTGCGGGACATCAAAATTGACACTTCACAGCCAGTGGAGAAAAAACTGGCTGCTTTTGCCGAACAGACAAAGAACGTCTATGTGAACCGGATAGGGGTCTATGTGGTAAAGGTCAGGTTCCAGGAAAGCGGGGCAACCATAGATGACAAAATGGCGGAGTATCTGCGAAGAATGTCAGAAATCTACCTATAAAAGTGGAAAAGGGATTCCGGAATGGGCTCCAAGAAGGATTCCGAAAAAGTTCGGCAAAGTCTCCAAAAGAGGCTTGAAAGATGGTAAGATTTGTGTTAATCTGATGGCAGGACAAATCAGTGGAACTCCTGGCTCCCAGTTTCGTGAAGGCCATCGGCTTTTCCCTAACAAAAAAGTCAGGAGTGATACCATGAGAAACGAAAATTCAAACAGGCAATCAAAATATTTCTATGCGGCCATGTACCTCCGGCTTTCCAGGGAGGACAGCGATGCAGGAGCTGTCGCTGATTCCGGAAGCCCGGGAGGTGCAGGAGCCACGTTCAAAGCCGAGAGCAACAGCATCGGCAGCCAGAGGGAGCTGATCCGTTCCTTTATCCGGGAACAGGAGGACATGGAGCTCTTCGACTGCTATGCGGACGACAACTATTCCGGCAGCAACTTCGAGAGGCCAGAATTCAAAAGGATGATAAGCGACATCGAGGCGGGGAGGGTGAACTGCGTCATCGTGAAGGACCTGTCCCGGTTCGGGCGCGATTATATCGAGACCGGCAGGTACCTGGACCAGGTATTCCCGGCTCTGGGGGTGCGATTCATCGCCCTCACCGACCGGTACGACAGCTTTTCGGCGGATGCCGGGGAGCGCAACATCGTACTGCCGGTAAAGAATTTCATAAACGACAGCTATTGCCGTGACATTTCCACCAAGGTGAAGAGCCAGCTTGCTGTGAAGCGCAGGAAGGGGGAATGCCTTGCAGCCTTTGCCGTGTACGGCTACCGGAAATCGGCGGAGGACAGGAACACGCTGCTGGTAGACGATTACGCGGCAGAGATTGTCCGCAGGATCTTCGCGTGGAAGATTGAGGGGATGGCCGTCTCTGCCATTGCGGAAAAGCTCAATGACCTCCATATCCTGTCCCCAAAGGAGTACAAGAAGTCCCTGGGGCTGAACTACCGGGGAGGCTTCACCAGGGGCAGCTGCTCCAAATGGAGCAGCCCGTCCATTCGGCGGATACTGACCAACGAAGTGTACCTGGGCCACCTGGTGCAGGGCAGGACAGAGCGGGTCAACATAAAGGTAAAGAAACGCGTGGAAAAGCCGGAAGAGGAATGGGTACGGGTGGAAGATGCCCACGAACCCATCATCTCTGCCGATGACTTTGCCATCGTGCAGAACCTTTTGAAGGCGGACGGCCGCGTCAGCCCGAAAAGGAAGGAGATCAGCCCGTTCATGGGCCTCCTGTTCTGCGGGGACTGCAGGGAGCAGATGGTGAGGCGGGTCAACTGCTACAAGGGGACGGAAAAGGTCTATTACATCTGCTCCACCAAGAACCGGGGGGAGGGGTGCAGCCGCCACAGCATAGAGGAGGCCGTGCTGAAGGAGCTGGCAGGGACCGCCATCCGCCGCTACGCCAATGACTTCCTGGAGCAGGAGAAGCTCTTTGCCCAGGCAAAGGAACGGGAGGCCAACCTGCAGGCGGTCATCAGCTATAATAAGGAAATCGCACGTCTGAAAAAGGAACAGGAGAAATATTACAGCCTGACTGCCGGGCTGTATGAGGATCTACGGACAGGGGTCATTACCAAGGAGGAATTTGGACGGCTCCATGGGGAGTTCCAGAAGAAGGCGGAAAACCTGGCTGCCGCGGAGGGAAGACAGGAGCAGCTCGTCAAGGAGATGTTCAAGGCCGGCGTATTGAGCGCAGGGCGCCTTGCGGCCTTTCAGGATTCCCTGGAGCTGAAGGAGATTGACCGCCATACCCTGGCCAGCCTTGTGAAAAGGATCTGGGTGTATGAGGGGAAGCGGATAGAGATTGAATTCTATTTTACCGACCAGTATCAGGCGATGAAGGACTGGCAGGCAGGGAATGAAGCGGATGCCGATTCAGATGACCGTATGGCATATGAAAGTGCCGAAAGCCGGACATCGCCAACCCGCCCTGGCACGGAAAGGGGGGCATGATATGGCAAGGACATCAAAACGTACCCATGCTTCCAGCAGTGCCAAAAACGCGGCATCAGGAGCCGGACAGGGGAAGATACAAGGAGCGAGATATTATAAGGCTGGAATCTATGCCAGGCTGTCCTCGGATCAGGGATCCAAGGCCTGCGGGCAGGCCTTAAAGAATGAATCAGTAGAAACGCAGGTTGAGATTGCCAAAAGCTATGTAGCGGACTGGAACCGGCATCATGGGGATAAGATAGAGATCGTCGGCCAGTATGCCGACTTGGGGAAGACCGGAACGAACTTCGACCGTGAAGACTTCAAGAGGCTGATGCAGGATGTCCGCCTGGGCGACATCGACTGCGTGATCGTCAAGGACCTGTCCCGGTTCGGCAGGAACTACCTGGAGGCAGGAAACTACATAGAGAAGATATTCCCGCTTCTGGGAGTCCGCTTCATCGCCGTCGCGGACGGATACGATACAGGGACGGACGGCAGCAGCACGAGACAGATGGCATCCGAGATCAAGAACCTGGTGAACGACATGTATGCCAAGGACTTCTCGGCCAAGGCGAAGCTGTCCCTGAAGCAGCGAAGGGAGGCCGGCTCCTATGTAGGAGGCCTGCCGCCCTATGGGTACGAGGCATACCAGGATGGGCGGATCAGGAAGCTCAGGCCGGACGGGAACACGGTGGAGGTCGTCCGGTTCATCTATAAGAGATTCCTGGAGACGGAAAACTGCCAGGCCGTGGCGGATGCCCTGAATGAGAGGAGGATCAACCCGCCCGGCGTTTACAGCAGGACGAAAGAGGTCTACTGCCCAGCCGGAATGACGTATAAGGGCTGGGACAGGGGTGCAGCGGAACGCATCCTGAAGAGCGCCACCTATACAGGCAGGCTGGTACAGGGCAGGACATCCCTTACCGCAAGGAAAGAGGAGAACCGCATCCGCAGGCCGGGGGAGGAATGGGTGAAAAAGGAAGATGCCCATGAGGCCATAATCGAGCCGGAACTCTACGGACAGGTGCAGGAAGTCCACCGCAGGATACAGGAACGGACGGGCAGCCACGCCCATCCTACGGATGGCGCCCCCATCGGGGAGAATGTCTTTGACAGGGTCCTGTATTGCGGCGTATGCGGCAGAAAGATGACCCGGAACAGCCATGTAAAAGAGTATGCGGACGGCAGGAAGGAGAGGAAGGACGGATACTTCTGCATGGACAGTATCGCGGACAAGAGGGGAGCGTGCCCGGAGAACAACCGCATCTCCAGAACGGAACTGACGGATATCCTGTCAGTGCTGTTCCGCACGGAATTTGCCACCCAGCTGAAGAAGCAAAGGGATTATGTGGAGCAGGGGCGGATCCTGATACGGCAGAAAAAACAGGAGCTGGAGCGGCAGCTGCGGCAGACGGAGAGGGGCATCTTGGCCCTGGCGGAAGAGGAGGGCGAGAGGTACATGGCATACCGTACCGGAAGCCTGCCCCAGGAAGAGTATGTCCGCTACCGGCTCTGGAAGGATGAGCGCCTGCAGGAACTGGAAAAGCTGAAAAGCCAGCATCAGGAAGAAGCAAAGGCGCTGGAACGGAAAGGAGACATCTATCTGAAAGCCATTCGTTGCCTGATAAAGCTGAAAAGCGGGGGTGAGCTGACCAAAGAGCTGGTGGAGGCGCTGATTGAGAGAATCTATGTCTATCCGGGGAAACGGGTGGAGGTATTGTTCACTTACAGCGATGTCCATATGGAAGGGGTGAAGTAGGATGACAGAGAGACGCAAGACGGCCATTTATCTGCGAATCTCCACAGAAGACTACACTGCCAGGACTGCCTATAGAGGGCAGGAGGAGAGCTTCAGCATCAGCCATCAGAGGGAATTCTTACTGGATTATATCAAAAAAGATAAAATGTTGGAAGATAATGATGTCTTAGAATTTTGTGACGATGGATTCACAGGTACCAACATGGAACGTCCGGGGATGCAGGAAATGCTGAAGGCAGTCAGGCAGAACAGGATTGGGTGCATCCTTGTGAAAGATTTTTCCCGCTTTTCCAGGAATTATATCGAGGCCGGGAGATATCTGAGCCAGGTGTTCCCAGCCATGGGAGTGGAATTCATTGCCATCAATGACGGCTATGACAGCAGGAAACAAGACGGCAAGCCCCTTGGCTTTGACACGGCATTCCAGACATTGGTCTATGCGCTGTACAGCAAGGACATCTCCATCAAGGTGAAGACATCCTTTGAAAGCAAATGCGCAGCCGGAGAGTACGTGTTCGGACAGGTCCCCCTGGGCTATGAGAAGAGCCGGGAGGTAAAAAATGCCGTAATCGTCAATGAAAGAGAGGCGGAGATTGTCCGTTCCATTTTTGCCATGGCTGTGGACGGCATGAGCAGTGCGCAGATCGCAAAGCGGCTTTTCGAGGAAAAGGTGCCTACGGCGACGCAGATGCGCTTCCCTGACAGGAGCGCCCTGAAAGAGAACCACACATGGAGCAGTGCCATGGTCAGGCATATATTGGGCAATAGGTTCTATCTGGGCGAGATGTCCTATGGAAAGACCGTGCGCAGGTCCGTGGGGAGCAAAGGGAAGATTGCGGTTCCAGAGGATGAATGGAAGGTGATTACGGGCCATCATGAGCCGCTGGTGACACAGGAAGTCTTTGACCATGTTGCGCTGGCGGCCCCGGGCCATTCCACAAAGCGGAAGCGGGAGAAGCATCCGCTGACTGGAAGAATCTATTGCGGCGGGTGCGGATATTCCTTAAACTACAAGCCGCAGAACGGAAAGGCTCCGCGCCATTTCTGGTGCAGGAAGCATTCCCTCCTGCAGATACCGGACTGCTGCACCTATTTCAATGCGGCCATCCTGGAGGAGATGGTGCTTACCCTGCTGAATCAGGAATTGATGCGCAGGGGAGACCAGATCAGGCAGCGCAGGGATGTGGAACGGTTCCAGAGGAAGGCCCTGGAGAGCCTTACCAGGAAAAGCAGGGAGCAGCGGAAAGAATATCTTGATGTGCAGCGGGAAAGGGATGCCCTGTATGAAAGCTATGCGGTCGGCCAGATGGATGCCCGGGAATATCGGAGCAGGGCTGACGAACTGGCTGGTCGGATGGAGGAGCTATCCGGGAAGATTCAGGAAGCAGATAGGGAGCGCAGCCGGATAGAGGAAGAGGCAGACAGGGACAAGCAGGACATGAAGCAGATTATCCGCTATTCCCATTTGGAGACATTGACCCAGGAGGTGGTGGATGCCTTCATCCGAAGGGTGACAGTCTATAAGGATAAGAGGGTGGAGATTGAATGGGATTTTTCGGAACAGATGCCGCAGGACATTGCAGAGAAAGGCGACTTCTGAGGTGGGATAGCCTTGAAATTCCTCTGACGGAATAGTATAATAAAAAAGCAGGAAAGGAAACAATACAGCATGGCAAAAAAGAAACGGAACCTGAAGCCGGATGTGGTACTGAAGAGCTACTGGAGGGACAATGAGCGGTTCGCGGACCTCTTCAACGCAGTCTTGTTCGGGGGAGAGCGGGTGATACAGCCAGACGAGCTGGAGGATCTGGATGCGGAAAGCTCCACCGTACTGGAGCACAGAAAGTACGCAGAGGGAATCACGGCATCAAGGGACAACATAAAAGTCAGGAAGAAGTCTACCGCCTATGGGATAGAGCTGGTGATGCTGGGGAACGAATCGCAGGAGCATATTGATTATGCGATGCCAATGCGGGTGATGGGCTATGACTACAGCGCTTACAAGAAGCAGTATGACAGCAATGCCACGAAGTATAAAGACGCGGAAGGTATGGAAGAGGATGAGTACCTGTCCAGGATGAAGCGCACGGACAGATTCATGCCTGTCATCACAGTGACCGTGTACTATGGGAGGAAGCCATGGAATGGGGCGACAAGCCTGCATGGAATGCTGGACATTCCAGAGGAGCTGAGGAAGTATGTGAACGACTACAGGATGCTGCTGGTGGAGGCCAGGAAGAATGACCTGGTGCTGCACGACATGAACAATGTAGACCTCTTCAACCTCCTGGAGATTCTGCTGGACGGCAGCCGCCCTGCGGGCGAGATTCGAAGCAGGGCAATAGGATACACGAAGGAACGCCGTGTGGATAAAACTGTCATCATGACAGCCGCAGGGGCGGTGGACAATAAGATTGACTACGATGCGCTGGAGCAGAGAGGAGATGTGGATATGTATACTGTATTTGAGGAGACCAGGATAGAGGGCAGGGTGGAAGGAAGAGCGGAAGAGATTATAGAGACTGGGTATGAGTTTGGCCTGTCCGATGACGACATCCTGGGGAGACTGCAGAGGAAGCTGGACATATCCCTGGAGATGGCGCGGGCATACCTGGGGAGGTTTGGGAAAAAGACGGTATAGATGGCTTGCTGGATTCCAGATATCTGGAAATCCCGTTGGGCAATGGCCGGAACCCATGTATGGCTTGGTAAGAAGAAAGCACTGAAAGGCTCTGTGAAAGCAGGGCCTTTTCGTACTTCTGGAAGGGGACGGCCTATCTACAGCTTTCATCACATTTCCGGTGCACAGCATGCTATTGAAGCTCCGTCTACCACGATGCAGCGGCGGGACATGGAATCTGCCATTGCAGGATTGGCACTGCGGATACGATGCTGTGTCACGGCAGATGTGGCTCAATGGCGGTAGCTTATCGATAGATAGAATTATATGTATACCGGGATAGGGCTGGCGCGGGTTTTGGGCTGGCGATAGGTAGCTTACCATATATGATAGCGGCTAGGGGCGGCCTGCTACGTGCCATTGGACTGGCGGTGAGCTTCATTGCCGCCGATATTGTTGCAAAATGCAGGAGGGGAGAAGGATAAAATGGGTGCCAGGAAACTGAAGATTACAGAACCAATCATACGGAGCTTCGGACATCAAGCCGCAGTGTATAGCATATTATCTGCGTATCCAGAAACAGAGGCGTGGCTGAACTGCAACTATATACAGATGTTCACCTTGCGCAATCTATATACGGCAATCGAGTGACTGGGTACTGTGGACTTTTACTATCAGTATTATGGCGACTTCAATTTCTATGAAATGAAAGCCAATCCATGGCTGAAGTTTATGAGCATCCCGGATGAAATGGTGAAAAGCAGATGGGATTCAAGGCTTGATTTCGTCAGGGAATGCATCGAAAATGACTATTATGTCTATATAATGCTTGACCGTAGCATTTACAGGGGCTATAAAGAGCCCGACTACCATAATGCCCTGCTCTGGGGCTATGATGATGCCGCAGGAAAGATTCATGCGGCTGACAACAACACCATTGGAAAGTTCGTGTTTGAGGAAATCTGCTATGGGGATTTTGAAAAGGCAGCGGACATTCCTATCACGGAGCTTGGAATAGGGGATCATATGGGAAGGCCGGACGGAATCTATTTCTTTTCAGTGATGGCAGGCAGAAACAAGCATGTGGCGGGAACGAACCATATGATGCAGATAGGAAAGCTCCAGCATGACCTTGCACAATATCTGAATCCGCCCCAGACCTTGGCTGACTATGTATTCGGTATAGACTGTTATGAAGAGCTGAAAAAGTATTACCTTCATGTGGCAGAAAACAGATATGGCCATTGCGACCGGCGAGGGCTGTGCAGCCTATTGGATCACAAGATATTGATGACGAGGCGCCTGGAATATTTATTCCGGAAAGGATATCTTGCCCATGACTATAAGAATCTGTATTACGAGAAAGTAGAAAAGAGATGCCTTGCAGCGCGGAATCTCCTGATGAAAGAGAATGTAAAAGAATGCAAGGATTTCCAAGGAAAAAAGCTGTGCATGCTGCTGGATGGAGTGAAGGAAGAGGAGATGGGAATCCTGTCTAAGGTGAATGGCGAACTGAAAGGCTATCTGGACGCACATATGGATGAGTACAGGGAATATCATATGGAACGGGATAATGATTCATATGACTGACTTCGTTATTGCAGACAATGACAGCTCTGTGATAGAATCTAAAGAAAAACAAGGCAATCGAGGTACATAAGAGATGGCTTATCCTGAACTGATTTATCTGTATATAGAGGATTTCGGCTACTGCTTCCAGAAGCAGGAGTTCATGCTCTCGTCAAACTATGATGTCCGCTATGCGAAAGAGGGGGACCGCACCCTGACCATCTCGCCAAAGGAAAATCCGCTTCAAGGAATATATGGGGCAGGCATCGCGAACATCAGCCTCCTGGTAGGGAGCAATGGCAGCGGGAAGACCAGCGTCATGGAGCTGCTGGCCCAGCCCGAGGCCTTTGCGGAGAACCTTAAGAGAAAGCATCGGGAGAGGGCGGCCTCCATGGGCTGGTTCTGCGTGTATGCGGTGGATGTCCCGGACAGGGGGGAATCCCGCCAGGCGACCTATTATCTGGAGGGATGGAATGCCAGGCTGGTCTCCAATCTCATAGGAGAGCTTTCAGGCACTGGGGGGAGCTATTCCTGCTATTTCGCTATGCAGGGCAGGGAGCTGGCATGTTTCCGAAGGGGCGGTATCTCGGACAAGCTCCAATTATATTACTGCCCGGTAAGCGGCCGTCCTTTTTCTATCCGCAGAAGAGCGGACAGGGGAGTGGCGAAGCGCGTGGTGAAGCAGGCAGATCCATGGAGCTTCTTCCGGTTCGTCTGCGTGAACAGGAGACAGATCAATGAGACTGTCCGCGCGGAGAACGTGGAATTCTCTATCAAAGTGGACAGCGAAGCCTACTTGGGACAAGCGTCTGACCTCAGAGGGTTCCAGGGGACGAAGGCCCGCTTCCTGCTCAACCTGCATTGCCTGTTCGTGACAGAGCTGGAAAGCGCCCTGGTTTCGGAAGACCAATTGATACAAGAAGCGGCGCTTGGTGTTGATACCGGTGGGACGGGGCTGCCGAAGGATGTTCTGGAGCTTTACTATAGGATGCTCCACGAGTCGGGGTACGGCGATGTCCCGGCATTGTACAGATATGATGTAAGAATGGATAATCTCTCAAATGATGCCACGCCCCCATGGTTCCGGCAGGAGCAATCCGACAAAAAGAAAAAACTGAAGCGAGATATCCGAAGGCGTGCGAGGATGCTGGCGGCCTTATCGCAGATGGACGAGGGGCATTTTTCCAGCGAGCATCAGGTGGACATACCGGCGGTGGAGTCTTCGCTTTCTGGTAATGTGGAGTGGATCTTCGACCTTTTTAAAGAGTACAGAAGGGAGGGCGGATATCGCGAGGATTCACTGGATTCGCCCTCCATCCGATGCGAATACCGTAACATCAGCGAGGGGGAGGAGGCCTTCCTGCGGCTCTTTTCCAGCGTGATGCAGAGCGTGGAGAGGATGCCCAAAGAGAACCGCGATGTCTACGGAACCAGAATCCTGCTCCTGGACGAACCGGACCTGAGCATGCACCCTGAGTGGAGCCGGAGGTTCTTGAGCGACCTGACGAGGATGCTCTCAAGGGCATGGGGAAAGGAGCGCACGGCCTATCAGATAATCGTATCCACCCATTCACCGTTCATGATATCGGACGTGCTGAAGGAGAACGTGCTGTGCTTCCAGCGGGAGCAGGAGAGCGGAGCCATCCAGGTCCATCCGTCCAGATACGGGCTGCTGAGCAATATCCACGACATCATGGCAGACGCGTTCTTCCTGAGCTCACCGTTTGGGGCGCTGGGAAATGAGGTTTTCGAGGGGAAGGTCATCCGGAAGATTAAGGAACTGGAATCTGTGGATGACCCGCAGCTCCCCGCGATCCTGGCATATGTCTCCGCAATCGGAGATCCGTTCATCTGGTCACAGGTGAACTCGATGCTGCAGAATAAGCTGCAGGAGCTGGGCGGAGCCAGGGAGGACAATAGAGAGAAGCGCATCAGGATACTGGAAGAAGAGATAAGGCTGCTCAGGGGGGATGAGCTCAGATGATGTACCTGAAAGATAAAGGGATTGCCCTTATAGAAGAAGACTATAGAAAAAGAATAATACCGGACATAAAGAAAGCATTCGTCCAGGAAAGCCCAGGCTTTCCGCCAGATTTCCTCGTAGCCTTGGCCAAGTCGGGCATCCTGGCCAGCAGCGGGGCCCTGGACGACAGCTTTCTGGATGCCCTCCTTTCCCGGCCCATTGAGGAGTTGGCGGCTAAATGGCATTGGGCAGGGATGTACCTGGACATGGGCAGGATGGTATGCTGCTACGGGAGGGAGCGGGAGAAGTGGAAGGCCGCCTGCGCGAAGACGGGGCATGCCAGGCGCCCATACTATAGGGAGAAGCGGCGGGAATATCTTGATTGCCACCATATCGATGCGCTCATGGCAGAATATCCGCTAAGGACGGTGATGCCGCAACAGGCCTGTGGAAGCGACAGGGAGATGCTGATTCTGTTAAAGGCATATGAAGCTGTCTTCGAGGGCTGGAATGGCTGTCTGAGGCGTTTCGTGAAATATGAGATGATCGACGCAGGGCTGAAAATCCAGGTCAAGCAGGCTTTCCGGCTTGAGGTATGCCCATATTGCAACCGTCAATACATCACGTCTTTCCAGGTATCCGGGAAACAGCATGTCACAGCAGACCTGGACCATTTCTATCCGCAGAGCCTGTTCCCTCTGCTGGCCCTAAGCCTGTACAACCTGGTGCCGGTCTGTCTTGTCTGTAACCGCATGGTCAAAAAGGACAGCTTTGGGAACATCTGGAACCCGTACAGGGCAGGCTTTTCGGACCTGGTTCATTTTGAAGTGGACGATCCCCAGAACGTGCAGGCGCTTGTGGGGAGCAATGACGAATTCATCTTGAAGCTGAAGAACGATGCGCCGGAGGGCAGCAGCGAGTTTGAGGTCACGGAAAGTACCATCCGGTTCTTTGGGCTGGAGGAGATCTACCAGTCGCATAAACAGTTCGTCAGGGAGCTGCTGCATAAGAAGCATGCATACAACGAGACCTATCTGAGGCAGCTTCAGGACATCTTCCAGAAAGCAGGGGTCAGCATGGCAGATGCCAACCTGATTCTGTATGGATTTGAGATGGACAAGGACAGGATTGGGGAGCGTATCCTGGGAAAGCTCACTTATGACATCGTAGGCGATTCCAGGCGCCAGCATCCGTAAATCGGGTGATGCAATCACGCAAATCGGGAAATCACTCATTTTGATGGCCACAAAGTGGGTGATTTTTGCATATGGATGCTGATTGTTATTGTATTGCCAATGGCAATCAGCTATACTAAGAACAGATGAAGCAATTGCAGGGAGGAAAGGAAGCTTCTGATGGAGAGAACATATGCGCTGGAAGAGATACAGGCAATCGTATATCCGATTCTGAGAAGTCATGGTGTTAGCCGCGCCTATCTTTTTGGCTCTTATGCCCGCGGAGAGGCCACAGGGAAGAGCGATATCGACCTGCGGATTGATGCCGGGAAAATCAAAGGGATGTTCGCGCTCGGGGCCCTATATCACGATTTGACAGAAGTCTTGGAAAAGCCGGTGCAT
Organism: uncultured Acetatifactor sp.; assembly: GCF_948601915.1. Classification (NCBI taxonomy): domain Bacteria; kingdom Bacillati; phylum Bacillota; class Clostridia; order Lachnospirales; family Lachnospiraceae; genus Acetatifactor; species uncultured Acetatifactor sp. Next base: position 14,600 of record NZ_CAPDXS010000122.1, read on the forward strand.
TTGGTGACTACAGAGAGCCTGGAGCACAGCGCGAACGTGGCGCGGACGAAGCGGTTCCGCAGTAATATAGAGGAGGACGAACGCCTGATTTATGAAGAGACTGAACAACCAGTAGCATGTTCACGGCTTTATAGAAAGTGAAAAGAAGTGGATTATTCCCGTCAATTGTGTTAAGATAAGACAAAAGGGCGTATTTTAGGGGAAGGAGAGAATAAAGACGTGAGAATATATTTGGATAATTGTAGTTATAACCGCCCCTATGATGATCAGTCGCAAATGCGTATTTATTTAGAAACGCAGGCAAAGCTGCATATACAGGACATGATTAGGCAAAAACAGATAGAGCTTGTCACATCATATGTTCTTGATTTTGAGAATAGCAATAATCGGTCAATACAAAAGAAGATGGCAATTGAAAAGTTTATGAAAGACTACGCTACATTGTATGTCAGTAATAAGCACGGCGACATGCTTGCAGAAATTGCCGATTCCATTATGGAAACAGGCGTAAAGGAAAAAGACGCATATCATGTGGCCTGTGCTCTTATGGCTGAATGTGATTATTTTGTGACAACAGACGACAGGCTGTTAAAATATCAGTCTGAAAAGATTAACTTGGTAACACCGGGAGAATTTATTAGAAGAATGGAGGCTGATGGCTAATGGCTAACGCAGTGAACATTTTGGATCAGGGATTTGCATGCCTTGTAGATAATCTGGGAGTTATTGATGCGGAGTATTTTATTTCCCTTATTAAAAGGGATGATTTCGATTATACGGTATGGCAGCGGGAGTACTTTGACAAAATGGCAGCAGGCGAGTTTGCGGTAAAAGCCTCCGCTTATGCAGAGAGTCATCCATACACGGGAAAAGCCCAGGTGCTGTAATGAGAAATTTGGGGAGAGATAGTGAGTTTTTACTCCCAAATAACTTGACACTAATTTAACATCAATTTTCGCCCGACATGACATTAATTTAACATCAGCCCCACGAAAATATCAGCTTTTTCGAGGCCATCGACAAAAAATAACAAAAAATTTACGTGACACTAACTTGACATCAGCGGGGTACGGGAGGCTGAATGTGGTGGGGACGTTTGATGCGCTGATTGGGGTGTGA
>NZ_CAPDXS010000123.1:0-15516 GCF_948601915.1 uncultured Acetatifactor sp.
CCTGGCACTGCTGCGCCATGAGATGCTGTCCACCGCGGAGCTGATCCAGTGCACGGAAAAGGGGAAGTCCCGCATCAGGGACAGCAGCGACCTGATGGACACCCTGTACCGGGAGGACGGCAGCGACTGCGAGGGCATCGTCACGGAGTGCCGCACCTCCGAGGCCAGGTTCCCCGTAATCGCCGCCGTCGCCAACCTGTACCTGAAGCAGCAGGTCACTTTCCAGATCCTGTAAGGAGGCCATTTATGGAACACATACCCAAACCACTGCTACGGCGGCTGGCCCTGACCCTTCTTGTCGGGGCTGGCTGTCTTTTTACCGGATCCGTCTTCTCCCTCCATGAAAGGGACGCTTCCTTCCTCATCCTGAGCATCCTGCTCTCTGCCGGCTCCGCTGCAAAAGCCACGCTGCTTGCCCTCCAGATCAAAAGAAGATCCTACTCCGTGCTGGAGGGCACCTGCACGGACGTCCGGCTGAAGCCCTTCAGGAACAGCTATGATATCGTCCTTACCGACCAGGATGGCAGCGAGCACCTGCTCCGGGTTGGGAAAGACCAGAAGATCCGTCCAGGCCTCTCCTACCGTTTCTATTTCAGGGCTCCAGACAGCATCCCGTCCGGGCAGAACCCGCTCTTAACCAAAGCGGCGCCGGCAAATAACCTGCTCGGTGTGGAGGAATTAAAACCGCAGGAAATAAAATATTGATGAACAAATTGACATATTCCTGCCTCTTTCGTATAATGATAATAGAGATAGAGAAATCTATCGAAAATATTGTCCGCTTACCGTTGGCGGCCTATAAATGACCGGTCCGAAAATATGGCTCGCCCACCGGAGGCGTCTAATAAATGTCCGGCCCGAAAATTCTCGGCCCTATCGCAAGGTAGGGCTGATTTTATAGGCGGTGGCGCATGCTTTACAAAGAAGGCTATGTATATCACATCAAAGACGAATATTTTGAAAAAGTAAATGACGATATGCTCATGCAGAACAAGGAGAACGGTACATACCGCCCGACTTTCTACTGCCTGAAGGATGCGAAGACCTCTCTGCTCTGGATGGTTCCCTTAAGCAGCCGGGTGGACAAGTTCAGGGCGATCCATGACAAACAGGTAAAAAAATATGGCAGATGCCTCACCATTGTCCTTGGAGAGTTTGACGGGAAAAACGCCGCTTTCCTCCTGCAGAACATGTTCCCTGTCACTGAACACTATCTGGACCACATACATACCAGGAACAACAATCCGGTCCCGGTAAAGCACTCCGTCCACAGCGAGATAAGCACGAACATGAAACGGCTGCGTCAGCTCCATGCAAGGGGCAGGAAAGTGGTATTCCCTGACATCACGCGCCTGGAAAAGATCATGCTTGCGGAGCTGAACGGCAGCGATGCCCTCCAGACTGACAGCGAAGCTTCCCCCAATCCATTTTATTCAGAACCGAACATGAAGCAGCTGGAGAAAGCGGCCCGGCAGATAGCCGATGGCCAGACCGTCACAAAAACCATGGAGGAGCTGGAGGACATGGAACGTGAAGCAACGCAAGGCATCAAATAACAAAACAGTGCAAATATCCCATTCATTTATCTTTCAGACTAAACAATAAGGCAGGACAAAAATATGATATTATTTTTTGTAGTGTAAGCAGAAGTCTGATGATATAATATATTTTGGAAATTTTATGCAAAGGAGTGATTGATTGAATGGCAGTTACTGATGAACAGGCAGTAAAACTTTTTAATGAATTTGTAGAAGTATGTATCATGGTTATTAAGGATGCTCATGTATTTATTGGGACGCATGATTTGAAAAGAAGTCCATTACTCATGGACAAGTACCCAGCATTAGACAATGCTTACTTTTTCGATGAAAAATATTTTGATGAAGAGTATAGAGAAAAAATACCTTTTTTAAAATATAAAATTCCTAAGTATGAAATGAAATCGTATCCAGAAGATAAGAAGTATTATCCATCAATATTTGAGGGGTATAGAACTGAATATATTGATCTTAAAAAATATGAAAAAATAAATGATATAAGGCAGTGGATTAATTCTGAACCAGAAATGTTAAGATTATTCACGGATAAAGCAGAATTGTCTGATTACATAATTCGTGGGATTGTAAGTGATATAGTTGAAAGATATCTATTTATTACAAATGCAACGGAAATCATTCCAGATGATATGGAGGAACTGATTAAGCCATATGTTGCAGAAAGACTTTTGTTTTATTTAGAAGAGACTTTGTATTTTGATATTGGAATTCCGATTTGTTTAGCTACGTTTGCTAAAGATGCAATAAAAATTGATGAGAATGTAGAAATAATACGAATTCCGGAGCAGTTGCAAAAAGCTAGACAAATAATATGTAAATATGAAGTAGCTAAAGAAGATTGGATTGCTGCTTGTGCAACACATATGATTGTTCTTCATAATTATAATTATAAAAAGGATGGGGACTATTCTTTTGATTCCATTATGCAAGATTACACATGCTATCCTTTAGAAAAGATTGATGAAATATTTGGAATGATTAGAGTTGCTACTGGATATCACATTGGTTATGAGCATATTTTTTGTATACCCAAAGATTGGATATATGAAACTATTGCAGATTTGAATGCAATATATGGAGCTAAATCCCATTTTGTAAATCCGAAATTTGTTAAAATGAATTGGGTGAATCTTCCCGTATCTTTTGTAACAGAAGCACAATGTGATGAAATAGCATCATTATATGAATCGTATAAAAATAATGTAAAGAAACTTAAATTTCCGATTATGAGATTTAATAGGTGTATGTTGCGCGATGAAGTCGATGATATGACTACTGATGCGTGCATTGGATTAGAATCTTTACTAGCTGGAAGTACACATACAGAGATCACAAATGCAATAGCAAGTCGCATACCTCTGGTATTCTCAAAGGTAGGTAATCCTGAATATTTGGCAACAAATGGAAGAGGGTATATGAAAAAGATATATAATTTGCGTTCGAGAATTGTTCATGGAGACGAATTAAAGGATAAGGACATTTATATAGGTAGTGGCGAAAATAGAATATATATTCCTAAAATGGCAGTTGATTTTCTGCGGTTAACATTGTTATTTATGATTAAGAATCCAACATATTTAAAAGTTGAAGAGATAGACGCCTATATAGACTCGTTAGTTTTAAATTCTTAGTAGTAATAGGAGCGGTGAGGTACTACGAGTGCGCAAGTAAAAATATAAAGTGTTAAAAGAGAATAAACAGGAGACTAAAATGATGAAAATTGCATATGAGAATGAACTTAGAAATTTGCAAAGTTGGATAAATAATGTAAATATGGGATTAGCTTCTGTTGGAACGGTAACAACTGATTTAGCTTCAGCAAATAATACTTGTTATCAGATTAATACTATTGCAGAAGAGATTGTAAAGGAGTATCCTTTTTATGCGAGAGCGTTAAAGAATATTTCTACAAATCTTTTCAAAAGTTCTGCATATGGTACAGTTACAGTAAATAACGCAGCCTTTGGTGAGCTGTATATTATTATTGGTCATATCGTAGAAGAACCTGTTGATGTAGCTGTTTGGCATGAGATTCATCCTCATATTGTAGCAATTTCACAAGAATTATTTTGTGATGGATATTATGATTCAGCAGCAGAAAAGGCAATCAAAGAGGTTGAAACAAGATTAAGGGAACTTTTTCAATTGTTAAAACCAGGTGTCACGGTGCCGACAAAAGTTGGTGATATTATAGGTGCATTGCTTACAGAAAATGGGGCGTACCATTTTGCTGATTTATCTACAGCAAGTGGGAAGGATTACCGTAGAGGTATACAATCTATATTTGAAGGAACTTTTGCAGCATATAGAAATCCGTCCGCTCATGAAAATCTTTCATGCACAAAGAGAGAGGCGATGGAGCAGATTATGCTTGCAAGCCAGTTAATGTATGTGCTGGATAAATAATGACGGTACTGGTGGGGGCAGAATAGGCAATTCTATATTGGACAGATTTCATTCATGACCACTTTAGCGAAGCCCTCTCCGGATTCGAGCCATATTATAATAAAGCTTTTCTCAACATACTCCTAAAAGCAATAGAGGAAAAGATGTATGGCTCTGGCAGGATGCCCATCGTATCTATGTCGCTTGTGACGAAACTATGTGAAAAGGAACTCCTGAATTATTTTGAAGAGAAAGACGTACCCATGCTCCACATCATTCTTGAAGCGACAAGGGAAACTATCATATCCCGTATAGAAAATGACCCAATCCGGGGCAAGGACGCACAGACACAGCAGATACCTAAAATACCATGGCAGATGCAGTATCTGGAAGCAGAGTATCCCGATGCTGTAAGAATCAACACTGAAAATAAGGACCTGGACGAAATAGCTGCGGAAATAGTTGCCCTACTGTAAATCAGTGGGCTAATATCTGCACTGTCTGCCCACCAAAGATGCCCTTTTATATGACAATTTTTATGCAGGACGCAAAACACAAAATCTTGTATCCAAACATTTGACATATGCCATATATTGTGCTAAGATATTCCTGTAATTGATTTTTGTGCTTCCCATCGGGATATGCCATGCGCATACACGCACACGCTGTTTATGATTGAAATGAGTGTCAGAAAAACCATGCCAGTAAGTGGCAGTTTTTTGGCACTTTTTTTAATGCCACCAAAAATCTTCACCAAGAAAGGAGAATGCATCATGTTTACACCAATCACACTCACAGGCAGGGTCACAGCAGACCTGGAGCTCCAGACAAGCCAGAACAGGACGGAATACGTCCAGTTCAACGTGGCAGTCAACAAGGGCTACGGGGAGCAGGAGCACGCCAACTTCTACCAGTGCGTCCTGTTCGGGAAAGCGGCGGAAAGGATCGTCAACGCCGGTGCCAGGAAGGGCAGCCTGCTCTTCATCACGGGCGACCTCGACATCGTGGAATTCACCCGCAAGGACGGCACAAAAGGCCTGATCCCCAAGATCACCGTGTACGAATGGAGCTATGTCCCCGGCGGGAAACGCACGGAAAGCAGCAATGCCAATGCAGGCAGCGGCGCACCCGCCAGTGCAGACAACGGCTTCATGAACGTGGAGGACTGTGGAGAGAATGGACTGCCGTTCAACTGATGCCTTTGGCACGGCTGGCGGCACAGGAGGAATTGCACCAGGGAAACGAATCCCGGTGTAGTTCCTCCTTTTTTTATTTCAAGCTTTTAAAGCAGAAAGGACTGAGAAGACCAAATGAGAAAGAATGTATTCACCCGCAGCATCAAAATCCTGATCATCACCCTGCTCCTCCTGGCCGCCTTTTTCCAGAAGGAGCACTCCCAGAAGCTGATGGCGCTTGCCATTATCCTCTGGATTGTCGTGACCGCCGGAATGTTCCTTCTCCGGAAGGCAGGAAAACCGGCAAGGAAACGCGGCACCCGCCCTACCCGTCCTATCCGCATAAGGCGGACAGCCAGGACAAGGGCGCCTGCAGAAAGAACGGCATGGGAGGAACCGGAAACCGAACCGTCCTCCCCTGCAAAGCCTGCCCCTGACAGCATGGAGGCAGAGACCATGCTGCTCCATATCTCACTGCGGATCACGGAGAAGCTCAAGTCTGCCTACCCCCAGTCCATCTGGCAGTGGAAGGACGCACCCTCCCTACAGCACATCCTGGCAGGCGGAACCGTGCGCATCCTGGTGGAGAACATGGACGCCTACACCCATGCGGACATCTCCTTCGACCGCTTCGGGCGCATCCATGTGGAGCCCATGACCATCGGCAGCTTTGCGGATCCTTCCGGAAACAGTTCCGGGACCGCAGCAGGAACAAACGGTGCTGATGCCGCAGAAGAGATGCCAGCAGAGCCACCCGTGGTGGACGTAAGGGTATGGTACGAACTGGTAGGCCAGAAGGTGCTGGAGTCCCTGATCACAGACCTGAACGCCAACGGCCATACCAGACTCACCATCAAGGAGAACGGGGACGTCGTCGTCAACAGGCAGAAAAAGGAGATGCTGAAGGGCACCTTGGACTCCTTCCCGGCGAAAGGCTGCTGGGACGAGCTGGTGGTGCTGCTGGCAGAGGACGAACTGAAAGGAAAGATCACGGGGAACACCCTGCAGGTCTCATGGATCTAGGAGATTCCCACAAAACCTAAAAGAAAGGAAGAACGAACCATGGCAAAGACGCCTTTATTCAACAACTGGACCTGGAAGCTCAGCATGCCTGAGCCTTTCGACAAGCTCGCATCCAACATAAGCACCGCCCACTACTCCACCTACTGCACGGTGGCAACCAAAAAGGCCACGCTGCACGCCCCTCTCCTCTCGGCAGTCCTCGCCTACATGGAGATGGACACCAGCCTGACGCCGGGCAGCACCTCTGAAAGCGCCATCGGCACCCAGGGGGAGAAGACCGTGGCGGAATACCAGAGCCGCACCGGGGAGATCCATGTGGTGGTGTTCAACAGGAAGAACGGCAAGTTCAACGTGGGCCGGTACGAGGACCCTGCCGCCTCCCCGAAGGTCTATTCCCTGAAGGACGGCGGGAACACCGGCACGGCGCTGTTCTTCGCCCTGATCCCGGAGGCCATGAAGGACGACGAGTTCCGGGAGAGCTATGAACTGCTGGGAAAATGCAGGGACGACGGCTACGCGGACATGGACGAGGCGGAGAAGGCGGCCTTCGTCCTGTGCGACAACCTCTACCGCAGGATTGAAAGCGCGGACACCCTCCCCGCAGCGGGGATCAGGCTGAGCCTCCCCACCACGGGGAACATGCCCCAGCTCACCGCCGTCAACATGTCCAGGAACACCTATTCCCCCAGCAGCGTGCTCTACGGCACCTTCCGCATCCTTACGGGAGCTGCCGCCCATGCCGCTGCCGGTCCTGTGGACAGGGACGGCTTCGTAAAGAGCTATCCCCTGTCAGACCGGACCCTCACGCCGAAGGAAGAGCTCATGGTGCCCCGGATCGAGGACTGGTACGTCATCCCGCCGGAGGTCACCACCATCTGCAGGCACGCACAGATGACCACGGCCGGCAGCCAGCCCATGCGCAACTTCATGATGCGCGGCCCTGCCGGGACGGGAAAGACCGAAGGCGCGAAAGCAGTGGCCGCAGGGCTGGGACTTCCCTACCTGTACTACACCTGCTCCGCCAATACAGAAATATACGACTTCCTGGGGCAGATGCTCCCGGAAACGGATGAAAAGCCGCAGGACGGCAGGGACTATCCCACCCTGACGGACATCCAGATGGACCCGCCGTCCGCCTACAAGAAGCTGACGGGAACCTACGATGAAACAGTCACGGACGCGGAGGTCTACGACAAGCTGCTGGAAGTGATGGCACAGGACGCAAAGGCCCTGATGGCGGACAACGCTTCCGGGCAGCGGTTCCGCTACGTGGAGACGCCCCTGATCACGGCGATCAGGAACGGCTATGTGATAGAGATACAGGAGCCCACGGTCATAGCGAACCCCGGCGTGCTGGTAGGCCTGAACGCCCTCCTGGACCGATGCGCCAGCGTCACGCTGACCACGGGCGAGGTGGTGCACAGGCATCCGGACACCGTGGTGATCGTGACCACGAACAACAACTATGCGGGCTGCCGGGACATGAACCAGTCCGTCATCTCCAGGATGAACTTGATCATGGACATCGAGGAGCCGGACGTGGACACACTGACGGAGCGCGTGATGAAGGTGACCGGGTGCGCGGACAGGTCGGCCGTCTCGGACATGGCCGCCTCCGTGCAGGAGATCAGCGAGCGCTGCCGGGAGACCATGATCAGCGACGGGAGCTGCGGCGTGCGGGAGCTCATCAGCTGGGTGCAGTCCTACATGGTCTGCGGGAGCGTGCTGGAAGCCGCAAAATACACGGTGCTCTCCTCCGTATCGGGGGACCCGGAAAACCGCGCCGACATCCTCTCCTCCTGTCTGGAGCAGAAGTTCGCGGCATAGGGAGGGACACGCCCATGGATTACCAGAAAGAACAGCAGCTGAAGCGCCGGCTGGCAGGGAACCTGAGACGCCTGCGCATGTCGCGCAGCCCCTGCCTCTCCCAGAAGACGCTGGCAAGAAAGCTGGGAGTCACCCAGAAGAGCATCTCCCGGTACGAGAACGCCCTGTGCCTGCCGCCCGCCCATGTGCTGGTGGCGCTGGCAGAAGAATTCGGGCTGGCCACGGACGCGCTCTTCCTGGAACGGCTCCCACTAAAGAATCCAAATAATAAGAGGAAAGAAGGGACGAGAACAAATGAGGACATCACACACAGCGATCCGCAGGAGGATCGCAGACGAGAAAGGGAAGCTGACGGATGAGCAGCTCTTCGCCTCCCCGCAGTTCGCGGCATACCTGACGGACATCGCGGAGGCGGCCACCGGGCGCTACCGCAGGAAGAGCAGCGTGAAGACCTACTGGGACGCGCTCCCCAATGCGGACATCGCCCACACGGACAGCCGCACCATCACCGTAAACGCGGGCAACTTCCTGACCAGGAGCTTCCCCACAAGGAGCCTCAGGGCGGACAGCCTGTTAGGGATCGTGGGGCATGAGTGCGGGCACATCCTGTTTTCCGACTTCACCATGCTGGAGACCTACCACCAGGCGCTGTCCGGCGGCAGGTTTTACCCCCGGGAGCCGGAGGGCCTGTCCCCGAAGCAGGAGCGGAGCCTGAATGAGATCAGGGAATTCCTTGAGGAAAAGGACGAGGCAGTAACAAAAGCGCTCTGCAACATCGCGCACTCCCTGGTGAACATGATGGAGGACGTGTATATCGAAGGCCGCATGTGCGACGCCTTCCCCGGCGGACTGAAGACGGGCATCCTGCTCAACGGCCTGCGCTTTGCGGAGGAGATGGCTTCCGTCACGGAGGAGATAGAGAAGCAGCACCATGAGGTGGCCATCGTGGCGAACCTGCTGATCCAGTACGCGAAGACCGGTGACATCAACAACCTGGATGGCTACAAGGGACCGTACCTGAATACCGTCTATGAGTGCATCCCCTATATAGACGATGCAGCCTATGACGACGATGCCAGGGCGCGCTTCGATGCCGCCAACAAGATGCTCCTCCTGCTGTGGCCATATATGGAGAGCTACATCAAGCAGGTACGGGAGGACATCAAGAATGGCACAGACAAGGCAGCGGCGGAGCTGGGCGGGCAGCTTGCACGCACCGCACCGCTGCCGGGCAGGACGGGGACGCCAATCCCCGGAAGGAAAGGACGGCACGGCTCCGGAGACGACGAGGACGACCGGAGCCAGCTCCAGCAGGTCCTGGACTACGAGGCCGGGCGGCTGGAGCTGGAAAAAACCGACGAAATCGGGGAGGACGGCGACGGCGGCACCAGCCACACCAATGACTATGCCGGCTCCGGCTATGTGTCGCAGGCGGCCGAGGACATGGAGCGCATCATGGCGCAGCTTGCGGAGGAGGCCGCCTACGCCTCCTATGAGCAGGAGCTCTCCGAGGAGCTGTAGGCGGAATCGGAGCGGATCCGTTACGGCAACGCCCACCGGGGCGTACACGTCAACGTCAACCGCATGTCCTATGTGGCCCCGGCATACATGGAGGCCTACCGGAAGGTGGCCCCGCCGCTGCTCCTGATCTCCAGACGGCTCCAGAAGCAGGTGTCGCAGATACTCAAGGACTACAAGGAAGGCGGGAAGCTGGACAACCTCCCCCTGGGGAAGCGGATCAGCGTGCGCAACGCGGTCCGCAACGACGGGAAGCTGTTCTACAAGCTGAAGCTCCCCAACGACCGGACGGACATCGCCGTGGCCATCCTGGTTGACGAGAGCGGCTCCATGAGCTCCGCCGACAGGATTACCCATGCCCGGTCAGCCTCCATCATCCTCCATGACTTCTGCAAGGGGCTGGACATCCCGGTGGCCATCTACGGCCATACGGAATACGACGGCGTGGAGCTCTACGCCTATGCGGAGTTCGACTCCATCGACAACAAGGACCAGTACCGCATGATGGACATGAGCGCCAGGAGCGGGAACCGTGACGGGGCAGCCCTGCGCTATGTGGCGGAGCGCCTGATGACCAGGCCGGAGGCCATAAGGCTCCTGATCGTCATCTCCGACGGGCAGCCTGCTGCAGACAACTATTACGGCACAGAGGCGGAGGCAGACCTGCGGGGCATCAAGAAGGAATATTCCGCCAAAGGGATAGAGATGTTCGCCGCGGCCATCGGCAGCGACAAGCCCAACATCCAGCGGATCTACAGGGACGGCTTCCTCGACATCACGGACCTGGAGAAGCTCCCCGTGAACCTGGGCAGGCTCGTCATCCAGAAGGTGAAGAACCTGTACGCCGCGTGAGAAAGGAGGGGAACACGGAAATGAACCACATGGATAAGGTCTGCCGCCTGTCAGGGCTGGAGCTGACCGAGGAGTTCAGCATCCTGAAGAAACGGCCCGACATACGGCTGACAGTCAGGAACCCCTATTATTTCACGGACGAGGGGATGACGGACGGCTCCGGGAGGCTGGACAACACCCTGCTGGCAGACCTGATAACCGGCACCCTTGTCATAAAAAAATCAGAAAGGAAGGCATCAGAATGAACACGAATGAAGACTACATCTCCAACCAGATCGCCGTCTACAAGAACAGCAGGACCCTGCTGGAGTTCCAGGACAAGCTGAGGGTCGCGCCCATCGCCTCCTACGCCCACATCCACGCGGGCGGGGAGACGGATCCGGACGGGAGGCGGACGCACTCCCTGATCGGCATCCTGATGAAGGACTATTCCAAAGGCACCGGGGATAAGGCCGTCACCGTATGCGCCAACATCTCCCCAAAGGAGGCGAAGTTCATCTTAAGCCGCCTGACTGCCGGGTTCCAGGAATATTCCTTCCAACAGGAGAAGATCTTTGGCGATAAGGATGAGAAAGGCTATGCCAAAGTCTCAAAGGTGCGGATCATCCGCGCCACCATGGACGGCAAGGGCGCGGAGCGCAAGCTCCCCTGGTACGTGGAGGTGGAGAACGGCAGGGGCATCCCGCTGCAGAACGCCAACGGCGGGACATACATGAAGCCCGGCTCCTTCGTCAGCACGGGAAAGGTATATGCCAGCTTAAGCGACCTGGACCTCTTTGGCCTCCTAAGCAGCGTATCCTCCTATATCGACTGCTGGGAGCACGCCATCGCCCCGTCGCTCATCACCAAGGCAAAGAATGCCGTGGCGGCACGGCAGGCAGCCCGGAACGCCGCATAGCACGGGAAGGGAACAGATACACCATGTCTAAGAAGGGAATGCCCGCTGCGGCGTTCCCTTTTTACGAAAGGAGACCACACGAATGAAAGAGACAGCAATCTCAGGCATCATCCGCAGGTTCGATGACCTGGGCAGGATCGTGGTGCCGCGGGAGATCCGCAGGCTCCTCCAGCTCCGCGAGGGGGATGCCATGGAGATCAGCGTGGCCGAGAACAGCATCCACCTGAACAAGTACCAGCCGCTGCGCTTCCGGGAGGGAGTGTGCGGGCCGTGCCTTACGGCCTTCTGCAGGAGCTTCCGGCTCGCCTGCGCCATATGCGACACGGAGCATGTCCTTGCCTCCAGGGTGGCCACCATCCCGAGGGGGCCCATGCTCTCGCAGCCCGCAAGGGACCATATCCAGGCGCTGGAGCCATACCTCTACAGCCCCGACTGCCCGCTGCCCCTGCTGGAGGACGGCAGCCACCCGGTAGACACGCTCTGGCCGATAGGCACAAAAGGACACCCCATGGGGGCCGTGGTGCTGCCGCACTACCGCACCGTCATAGACACGGAGCGCATGTGCGTCAGGCTGATCGCAGACATCTTGACAGAGACCATCATACAGGAGGAGAAAGACATATGAGCAGACTACACGAACTGACACATTTACAGAAAAAATTTGCGGAGGAGAACCTGGAAACCGTATTCCATTTCTTAAGCCAGAAAGGGCTTCCTGCTGAGGACTATTATGACATCGTTATCTTCGGTTACCTCCAGGCGGTGCAGGAATATGACGAGGATCCGGCCCTGTCCCGCCTCCAGTTCAGCACAGTCGCGATGGACATCGTGAGAAGAATTTCTAAGCTGACAAAGGACGTCAGCCAAGAAATTCTATGTCTCACGAGAATGGGCGACTGCCTGAACAGACATTACGCCTACGAGAACAGGCCGAAGCGCAAGGCGCCTACGGTCAGTACCAATACCTATACAAGGGACGGGCTGACACTGGACGAGATCCTGCCTGACCGCCGGAAAGACCTGCAGGACCAGGCCGCAGACCGGCTCCTGGCCATGGAGATACTCTCCTGCCTGACAGAGACGGAACGGCAGATGGTGCACCTGAAGGCAGACGGGCTGACCAGCAGGGAGATCGCAGAAATATTTTCCACCACTGTACGCAGCATCGATGGGCGGTTCCACCGCATGAGGGTGCGCCTTATGGGAATGGATTTTTAAGGGAAAGGAGGCACAGCCACATGAATGGAAGCTGCATATCAGGAAACAGGAGGCGGCGCGATGAATGAAGAGATGATCAGGCGTGCCGCCGCCATCCTGGAGCGTGAATTCGGCCAGGACTGGCAGGGCATCGCACAGGAGCTGGGGACGGAGAACCTGCGCAGGCGCAAGCCCCCGCCTGCGGGGGCTTTTGGCAAAGAGCTGACCTCCTTCATGGCGTTCCCGGAACGCGGGAGCGGCGGGGACAGCCAGTGGCGGGGCAACTGCTCCCCGGAGGTGGTGTCCTCCATCCTCCGCTATGTCCTGGATGCCAAGCGCTACTATGGGAAGGACACCTCGCAGTTCACCCTCCTGGACCCCATGTCCGGCTCCGGCACCAGCAAGGCCGCCGCAGACAGGAGCGGCGTAAGGTCCATCCTCTATGACCTGAACCCCGCACCGGCCCATGGGAAAGGCGGGTGGAACGCACTGAAGGACGACGTGGAGGATTCGGCGGACCTGGTGTTCTTCCATGAGAGCGCCTGCGCTCTCATTTCGCCTTACCACAACATCATCCAGTATTCCGGGAACATGTGGGGGAAGCCCCACCCGGATGACCTGTCCCGGTGCGAGGACTACAATGACTTTCTGGAGAAGCTGAACCTCTGCATCCGGAAGCTCTACATGGCGCTGCGGAAGGACGGCCGACTGGCTGTCCTGGTGGGCGACATCCGGATGCAGGGACGGTTCTATTCCATCCAGAACGACATGATGCGGATGGGGGATTTTGAATCCTTCCTGGTCAAGGGGCAGTTCAACTGCGTCTCCGACAAGCGCAGGTACCAGAAGCCCTTCATCCCCATCGTGACGGAATACCTGCTCCTGCTGCATAAGAAGGACGCCCTGCTGGTGCCCTTCCATTTCGCGAAGGACAGCACCTTCTCCGTGGCGGACACCGACCTGACCGCCCTGACCTGGCACCACCTGATCCGCATGACGCTTGAGAGCGCAGGCGGCAGGATGGCGCTGGCGGAGCTCTACGTCAGGCTACAGGGGCATCCAAAAGCAAAAAAGAACGGACATTTCCGGGAGCGCATCCGCGCGACCATCTATGAACACAAAGACCAGTACACAGTCTGCGGGGACGGCGTATACCGCCTGAACTACCAGGTAGCATAAAGGAGGAGAACGATATGTTTACAATTTTAAGGAACAGGAACCATGAGCAGAACCAGCCACTGGCACACAAGCGCGAAATCTCCGTGACCGGCGCACTGACAGAGGTGCTGCGGCCAGGGATCCCCGCCATGTACCTGTACCAGGGGAACCTGATCCGCACTTCCACCGTGCAGGCCATCCTGGAGGCTTCCGCCAGCCATGTGCGGTTCGAGACGCTGAACAGCATCTACACCATCTGCTACAACAACCAGCCCGGGGACACCTTCGGCATAACAGCCTGATCCCCGCAATGCACAGAGATACCCGGGGCCGCCTGCAATATGTGGCGGCCCCCTTTTGGAAGGATGACACGCCATGAACGGAACGTGGGAAAAGGAAGCCGCCAGGCTCAGAGAGGAACTGGCCGGGCTCCTGTCCACCCTGAAGCACAACCGGGAGAATGTCCCCCTTGACGTGCTGAGGACAAAGTACAAAAAAGGCTATGACGCATTGTGCGCCAGCATCAGCCGCTGTGCATCGGACTATGCAAAACGGGCTGCGCTCCATGGCATCCGCATCCACAGGGACTGCATCGACGAGGCTGTCCCCATCATCAATGGGGCCATTGCCGAATCCGGCATCCTAAGGCAGCTCTCAGCCGCAGCCTTCCGCCACCAGGACATAGCGGAATTCGATTCCCTTACCGGGGCGCTGCGGGAGAAGCTCCTGGCTGAACTGGAGCCTTTCTATATGAGGCACCTGGGGCTGTATATCACACAGGAATGCCTGGAGGATCCGGATGCGGCGCCGCTCCTCTACTGCACGGCGAACCACTGCATCTGGCAGGATGGAAAGTGGATTCCACTGGAACTTTACGAAGCTGCTCCTGCATGCCTGCAGGAAAAAAGCGCATAACCGCCAAAACAAAATACAAAAAGGAGAAAGAGATGAAAGAACTTCAGATTGAACGAAACATGGGTGACAGAAAGACAACAATAACGCTCACAGATGATGAGCTGGAAAAAGCCTACCGCATCATGGAGCGGCGCTATCTGGATGAGGATTTCGCCAATGCCCTTGCGGATGCCGTACAGAATCCGGGTACCAGGTTCCATTCCGGGCACCTGGAGGAATTCCCGGAACTGTCAGAGCTGCTCTGCGCATACTTTGATGCCATCTATGATGCCAACCTGAGCCACAATGACCTGCTGGAGCTTGCGCTGAACCACCTGCATGACGCATCCCTGGAACCACAGTTTTTCTCATCCCTCTCCCTGGCTGCTCCTGTAGCCTGCATGGGGATTGAAAAACATATTGCAGAATGTGCGCAGAGCTGCGGCAGGTACCACCGCTGCAGCAACATTGCGGAAGCAAATTACAGAAGCAGGCAGCGGGAAACACTGGCTTCCATGCTGGCCATGCACCAAAACGGAAGCTGCACCTGCAATAAGGAAGACGGCGACGGGGAATGCCCTGCGGCAAAATATTTAAAGGGCACATGGGATATCAGCGCATTCTTCCATCTGGAAGACAGGAAGGCGGCTGCCGAATGAAGGACCTTGAAAAGATAAAAGAGCATATCACTGCAATCATCCGGAAAGAAGAAAGGAAGACCCAGTCTGAAATGGAGGAATTATCCCGAAAGCAGCACGACAGCATGGGCCTTTACGGCGTCGGCGGCCCTTACCAGCGTTATGAGCGGGCCATCAGCCGCAGGCAGGACCATCTGTCCCAGCTGGAGGCCCTGCGGAAGGCACAATGCGCCGTGACCATCCTGGAAACATTGCGGCTATATGGATACTACTGCCCTTCCTGCGGTGAACGGATCTACCTGCAGGGGAGGGATCCTGAAACCCTGGGATGTCCCATCTACAGCCGCAGGATATACCGGGACGGCTTCTATACAGAATGGAGCGTACAGAAGGAC
>NZ_CAPDXS010000124.1:0-15497 GCF_948601915.1 uncultured Acetatifactor sp.
GACTGGTTCAATCGCATGATTACATTAGGCAGTATTCAGCGTTATGCAGTATAACCGGTGTGCAGCATATTTGCTATACGGATATTCTGAATCGCCGCTGCTTCATTCCTCAAATTCTTTAAAATCGATCCACAAATCCTCATAGATGTTGACATTTATGCTGTCCTGGAAAGTATAGGATACGACTCTGAACCTTTCCTGTTCCAGAAAATATACATAAACAGATTTCTCCATAGGGTCTACAATCCAATACTCCCTTACCCCGGCATCCGCATAGAGATTCAATTTGCGGATATAGTCATAGCTGGCGGTGCCGGGGGAAATGATTTCTATGATCCAGTCGGGCGCTCCCGTACATCCCCGGTCAGTCAGCTTATTCGGATCGCAGATTACGCTTATGTCCGGTTCGACTATGGCTTTGTCGTTGTCTGCGAACAGTTTGACGGCAAAGGGGGCAGGGTAGACTTCGCAATTTCCCTTCTTAGAGCGGATGTAGAGGTTGATTTCAGTGTTCAAAAAATTAAGTATTTTTTGGTGGATTCTGCTGGGTGCAGCCATATAATAAAACTGTCCGTCAATCAACTCTGCCCGCACATCCTCCGACAGACTATAATAGTCCTCTTCCGTATAGGTCTTTAACTGTGCCGATGCCATAATCCCGATTCCTTTCTGGATGGTGTTATGTGGTTCCGTACATCATACTTATCATACCATTTTCACGGCGGAAAGGAAAGAAGAACCATGACAGATTTAAGACATATTTAAGGATTCAGTAAAGACATTTAAGGTTTAAAATAGGAAAATAGAATCCATAAAAGCCGCAAACATGAGAAACAGACAAATGCGGCGAAGAAACGGAGGGTATGGATTCATGAAGAAAATCCTGCTGGAGACAGAGGGCCTGAGCAAATCCTTTTCAAGCGGAGGAGCCCTGCAGCATGTACTGAAGAACATAGACTTAAAGCTCTACGAGGGAGACTTCACCGTCATCATGGGGGCCAGCGGTGCCGGGAAGTCCACGCTTTTGTACGCCCTGTCAGGGATGGATACGCCCAGCTTAGGCACCATCCGGTTCGGGGAGGAGGTCATATCCGACTACAGCTCTGACAGGCTTGCGGTGTTCAGGCGGGACTCCTGCGGCTTCGTGTTCCAGCAGATTTACTTGATAGACGGCATGAGCGTCATGGACAACGTGCTGGCGGCAGGGCTTCTGGTAAGCCGGGACAAAAAGGCATTGCTCCAGCGGGCAGAGGAACTGTTCCAGGCAGTGGACATCCCGCAGTCCGCCTGGAAGAAGTTCCCCACCCAGCTCTCGGGAGGCGAAGCCCAGCGGGTGGGCATCGTCCGGGCCCTGATCAATTCGCCCCGAATCCTTTTCGCGGATGAGCCCACCGGCGCGCTGAACTCCAAGACCGGCCTGGACGTATTGGATACCCTGAGCCGCTTCAATGAAAAGGGGCAGAGCGTGGTCATGGTGACCCACGACATGCGCTCTGCCAGGCGGGGCAACCGCATCCTGTACCTGAAGGACGGCAGCATCCTGGGGGAGTGCGATTTGGGCAGATACGTATCCGGCGACAGGGCGCGGCATGAGAAGCTGTCCTCTTTCCTGGAAGAGATGGGCTGGTAGGGGGTGAGGGATATGAGAAAAAGTTTACTGTTAGCGGCATCCAACCTGCGCAGGGCAAAGGGGCAGACCATTGCCATCATCGCGCTGATTTTGCTGGCATCCGCCATGATGAACCTGGGGCTGATGCTGTCGCTGGACTATAAGCGCAATTTCGACCGCTGCCATGACAGGCTCCATGACGGCCATGTGACCCTGGCCATAGACGGCAGAAGGGAGGAGCTCCTGGACTTCCTGACGCGGACGCTGGAAGAAGACGGAGACGTAACGGAGTTTTCCTGCGAGGACGCGCTGTCCATGGTAGGCAGCTTTGCCTACAACGGGGGCGAGGTCAACACAGAGTTCGTGATACTGGAAAGGGAGACGGCATTAAGCCGTCCGGTGGGCAGGATGGAGATTGTGGAGGAGGGAGCGGGGAAGAGTGGCGTCTATCTGCCCATGCTCTATGGAGCTGACGGGAAGATAGACCTCGGCGATACCATGGACATCAACATCGGCAGCCATGTGATGCAGTATCAGGTCTGCGGGTTCCTAAACAGCGCCATGGCAGGCTCCCACAACTGCAGCATGAGCGCCCTGTTGCTTACGGCGGACAAATATGAGGAGCTGGAGGAGTCCGGATACGCGCCGGCATCCACCCTTGTCTCGGTGCGGATTCGGGATAAGGAGCAGAGCGAGGGTTTCGAGGCCGCGCTGAAAAACAAGGTCTCTGCCGCTTATCCAACGAGTCGGCTGCTGAGCAATTCCTATGAAATGGTTTCCGCCTCCCGGTATATTTCCCAGATGATATGCTCCAGCGTGGTAAACGCCATGGCATTTTTCGTGGCATTGATTGCGATGGTGGTGATTTCCTCCAATGTCATCAACTATATCCAGGAGAACATGAAGAATCTGGGAGCCATGAAAGCCATCGGCTACAGGAGCGGTCAGATTGTGGCAGGGCTTCTGGTACAGTTCCTGGGAGTGGCGGTGGTCACTACGGCGGCTGGTATCGGCCTTTCCTACTGCCTGTTCCCGTCGGTGAATCAGATGATGATTGCCCAGACAGGGATTCCCTACAGGATGCGGTTCCAGCCCCTGTCCTGCGTGATGACAGTCGCTGTCTGCGGGGGAGCCGTGGCCCTGTCCGTGTGGCTTTCCTCCCGTAGGATACGAAAGATTGAGCCCATCGTGGCCCTGCGGCAGGGCGTCCTGACACATAGTTTTAAACGTAATCACGTTGAGCTGGAGGGGACGCGGGCTCCGCTGCAGCTGGCCCTTGCGCTGAAGACCTGCCTTTCCGGGATGAAGCAGAACGTCACGGTGGGCATCACCATGCTGGTGCTTTCGCTGGTGGTGGTGTTCTCGGTGCTGATGGTGGAGAATGTCATTGTGGACATGACGCCCTTTATCAACCTGATTGTAGGGGAGACGGCGGATGCCTGCGTAAATGTGCCCCCCGGGGCGGAGGCGGCGCTTTTGCAGGCGGCGGAGGAAGAGGTCTGCGTAGAAAAGATTTATCTGTACAGTTCCACGGAGGTGTGCCATGTGGGCGGCAGTGCCCTGATGGCTACCATGGCGGAGGACTTCTCCCAGGTGAACAACCAGGATGTATGCTATCAGGGGCGGTTTCCTCTGTATGACAACGAGGTGGCCATCGGAGCCAAGTATGCCAAAGAGCAGGGACTGAAGATTGGGGACGAGATTGCCCTGACGGCGGAGGGGAAAGAGGTGGATTACCTGATCTGCGGGCATACCCAGATTTCCAATAACCTGGGCAAGGACTGCCTGTTGACCCGGGAGGGCTTTGAGCGCATGGGGGCGTTCAACAACATGAGCTACTATGTCAACCTGGTACCCGGGGCGGACAACAAGGCTTTCCGCGAGAAGATGGAGGAGCGGCTGGGCAGCGATTTGAACATGACCATCGATATATCGTCCGTGATAGAGGGCTCGGCCGGGGTCTATGTGTCCCTGATGACCGTCATCGTGGTGGGAATCCTGGTGCTCGGCGTGGCTGTCATCGCATTCGTGCTCTATCTGCTGGTGAGGCTTTCTCTTGGCAGAAGGAAACGTGAATATGGCATCCTGAAGGCCCTTGGCTTTACCACAGGGCAGCTCGTCCTCCAGACTGCGGCCAGCTTCCTGCCGGCGGTGCTGCTTTCCACCGTGATAGGGATTGCGGTGAGCGCTGCAATCATCAACCCGGTGGTGGCGCTGTTCCTGGGCGGGATCGGCATCGTGAAGTGCACGTTTACCGTTCCGCTGGGATGGACTATCCTTTCGGGGGCGGGGCTGGTGCTCACAGCCTTTGGGCTGGCGTGTCTGTTGTCTCTGCGGATTCGGAAGATTGCGCCCGTGGCTCTGCTGGCGGGGGAATGAAATTAGAAATAAATAATGCTTGCAAACCTCCCTCTAATGTGTTAGAGTAGAAATATACTCTAATGGGTTAGAGGGAGGTGTTCTATTATGGAGATACCGAAGGTTTTTGAGAGCGAATATCGTTTCTGTCTGATTCTATGGGAGCATGAGCCGGTGCGCAGCAGCGACCTGGTGCGGCTGTGCAGGGAGCAGCTGGGGTGGAAGCCTACCACCACCTATACGGTGATCAAGAGGCTGTCGGAGCGGGGCGTGCTGAAGAATGAGGACAGCGTGGTCACGGCGCTGGTCAGCAAGGAGCAGGTGCAGGAAGCGGAGATCGACGAGCTGGTGGAGAAGAAGTTCGGCGGCTCCCTGCCAGCGTTCGTGGCGGCTTTCACAAGGCATGGGAAAATGACAGAGAAGGAGATTGACCAGGTACAGCGGATGATAGACCGCTTCCGAAAGGGGGATGGGCAATGAGGGATGTTTTTTGGGAAGTATTGAGCAGGAGCATAACAGCGGGATGGCTGGTGCTGGCAGTGGCGGCCTTGCGGCTGATTCTGAAGAGAGCGCCCAGGAGAGTGAGCGTGCTGCTCTGGGGCATGGTAGCCCTGCGGCTGCTGTGCCCGGTCTCCATCGAGAGCAGGTTCAGCCTGGTTCCCCAGGTTCAGGCCTTGACCCAGCGGCTGCTGGCGGAAGCGGGATTGGATCAATATGCCGGGACGGCCCTTTCGCCGGGAAATGTGTCTGGAAATCTGTCAGGAGACATGCCTGGAACCGTGCCTGGCATTGTGCCGGGAGACGCGGCTGGCACTGCGCCTGGAAAGGCGGCAGGGGAGGCCGGAGCGCCTGAGCCCGGAGCGGAGGACGAGCCGTTTGGAATCGGGATGCTGTCCACAGACAGCAGGTTGCCCAGTGGCGGGCCTCTCCTGTTTGGAAAATGGAATATCATAGATGTTTTACCGATTGTATGGATGATTGGCGCAGTGTCCATGGGTCTGTATGCGCTGCTCGCCTATCTGCGGCTGCGGAAGCTGGTGAGCACGGCGGTGGTCATGCGGGACAATATCTTCCAGAGCGAAGCAGTGGACTCCCCCTTCGTGCTGGGGGTGGTTCGGCCCAGAATCTACATTCCTTTCCGGATAGAGGGGAGGAATCTGGTGCATGTGGTGATGCATGAGCAGGTGCATATCCTCAGAAGGGACTACTGGTGGAAGCCCCTGGGCTTCGTAGTGCTGTCCGTGTACTGGTTCCACCCGCTGATGTGGCTGGCCTATATATTGCTGTGCCGGGACATCGAGCTGGCCTGTGACGAGCAGGCGATCAAGGAGCTGGACGACGGGCAGCGGGCGGACTATTCCCAGGCGCTGCTGGACTGCAGCGTCAGCCGCCGGGGCCTCGCGGTCTGTCCGCTGGCATTCGGGGAGACGGGGGTGAAGACGAGGGTGAAGTCGGTGCTCGGCTATCGGAAGCCGGGGTTCTGGATCCTGGCGCTGGCGGTTGCGGCCTGCATTGTGGTTGCGGTGTGCTTCCTCACCGACCCAGCCCGGGATTCGGGCAGCCGGGCCGCCCTTGCCTGGGCCAGGGGGTTTTCTGCGACGGAGGTGGAAGCGGCGGATCTGGTCGTCCTTCCCAGGTCTCCCGGCAAAGAGTTCAAGCACCTGTCGCAAAGGGAGATTGTGGCCATGACGGGCCTGTTCAGCCGGTGCGACGGCGAGTACCTGGAAGAGGAGGTGTACGTGGAGGGCGGCAGCATTTTCTTCTATTTCGCCATGAAGGACGGCACTGTGCACCAGATAGGCAATCTGGGGAATACCTATCTGGTCATCGATGGGAAGTATTATAAGGCGGATTACGAATGGCTGGCTTCCTGGGAGGATGCTTTCCCGGAGGGGGACCAGGCGCTGCCGGAGGGATATCTCGAACAGCCCCAGCCGGGGCAGCCCCAGCGGGGGCAGCCAGAGGCAGGGCAGGCCGCGGAGAACCGACAGTGGGATGCCTCCTGGGCCGCTTTTGGCGCAGGGATGCCTGAGGATACCCCGCCTCTGGAGTTCAGCCTGGCCGCGGGCTTCACATCCTGGGGGAATGACCTGACTTTGCATCCGGACGGTTCTTTTGAGGGAATTTATTATATGGACAAGGATTTCGCGGAGAGCTTAGCTTCCTATGCCATGCCTCTGGCGCAGCCGGATTATGAGGCAGGGGTGGTCGAGGAATATCCCAGGGGGACACGCTATTACTGCAAATTCAATGGAAAATTTGACGAAATAACGAAGGTAAACGAATATTCCTATTCCATGCGTCTGGCAGAGCTCCATTATGAGACGGAGGTGGGCAGGGAATGGATCGAGGATGGGACTCGCTATATCGGTGCGGAACCAGTGGGCCTGAAAGGAGAGACGTTCATGTTCTACCTGCCGGATACACCTATAGCAGAGTTGGATGAAACTTACGGATCCAAACCGCCGAATTTCTGGTCGTGGACCATGGGGCTGGTTGAGGAAATGTCCTGCTATGGAATCTACAATCTGGAGACAGGGCATGCATTCTTCACTTCCGAGACGGAACAGTCCCAGTTGGGACAGGAAGGGCCTGTGCAGCCGGAGCCGGGCCAGGTGGACACTGTGGTCTATAAGGACGCCGATTTGGATCGGGACGGGGAGGCGGAAATCATCCGCGTCCGGGAGCTTACGGAGGGAGAGTCCTATATCCTGGAAGTGCTGAAACAGGACGGCACGGTACTGTGGAGCGAGGAGGCCGGGACGCCCCATACGGGATGGAACACCATTTTGCTGTGCCAGAGCGGCGGGGAAGATTACCTTATCCGCTATCACCCCAATCTTTCTCAGGGGATGGGCAGCTACACCTGCGAGCAATTTACCCTGGAGGGTGGTCAGGAGGCCCGGGAAAATTTCTGGGAGGCGGACTTCGAACTGGCTTCCGCCCTGCAGACCACCGGAAAGATGCGGGCCTTTGCGGAGGCCGCCAATGAATTTCTCAAAAACGGCACAGTGCTTTTGAGCACCTGGGAG
Source organism: uncultured Acetatifactor sp. (assembly GCF_948601915.1). Lineage (NCBI taxonomy): Bacteria > Bacillati > Bacillota > Clostridia > Lachnospirales > Lachnospiraceae > Acetatifactor > uncultured Acetatifactor sp. Next base: position 7,000 of record NZ_CAPDXS010000124.1, read on the forward strand.
GGGGAGCTGGTGATAGGCCCCAGGCCGGCATCAGAACTACAGACATTGTATCCCGTCAGGTTCGGCCAGGAGGATGGGGAGGGCTATCCGGCAGAGGATGTCTGGGCTGCTTTCGACACAGGGCTGCCTGAGGACACGCCGCCATTAAAATTCATCATGGCCACCGGCGCCAGCTCCATGTATACTAACTTGACCTTGCATCCGGACGGCTCTTTCGAGGGTGCCTATTGGAACAGCGAGAACATCGCGGCGGAAGAATATCCCCGGGGGACGGTGTATTACTGTGAATTCAGCGGAAGGTTTGACGAAATAACGAAGATGGATGAATATTCCTATTCCATGCGGCTGGCAGAGCTGAACTGCGGGACGGAACGGGACAAAGTGTGGATTCAGGATGAAATCCGCTATATCGGTTCGGAACCCTTTGGCGTGGAGCAGGGGGAGGCTTTCCGCTTCTATCTGCCTGGCGTGCCCCTGGCGGAGCTGGACGAGGACTTTGCAAAATGGTCGCCGGATTACTACCTGTGGCGGGAAGACTCTATTGGACGGGACGAATCTATTGACAGGATGGATGCCTACGGAATCTACAATGTGGAGGGCGGGTACGGATTCTTCACTTCCTGGCTGGATTAAGGTTGCGCCGCGCGGACGTCACCAGGCTCCTGGCCAACCGGGTGAACCATCCCACGGAAAACATGCACTGGCTCTTCGCGGCATCTCTCTTCGAGACGATGCTGTTCGGGGAGATATGATCAGTATAAAAGAATCGTTGCGGGTCTTGTATTCGGCTCGCCAAGGGCAGACACCAGGTGCCTTTGGCGGGCTTTTTACAGAAATCCTATTATCGGAAATGCATCTGCCGCCAAAAATTATATTTGACAAGTCCTCTCATCTGTATTATGATAATAGTGTCAATATTTTTCTGTGAAGAGTGCCAATCGCACGTTCAGGCAGTTTCTGCCGGATTTATTCACATGTAGTGGCAGGGACGGCCTATGGGTCATGTATGTCCTCTGCCGAATCATTTTTATAAAGAGAGGATACCATATGAACCGAAGAATGGAATTCGTTCCACGAAGAAAACGGCTATTCCGGCTGCCGCTGCGGCGGTTCGTCGCCAACCGTAACGTAAAGGACAGGCTCTTCTGCTACATCTTCGAGCGGGACAGGGAGGCTTTGCTGCAGCTGTACAACGCGCTGAACCGCACGGACTACCGCGATGCCCAGGCGCTGCAGATTGTCACCCTGGACAATGTGGTCTACATGTCCATGAAGAACGATATGGCTTTTCTTCTGGCCGGAGCCCTGAACCTGTACGAGCACCAGAGTACGTTCTGCCCTAATCTCCCGCTGCGCTTCCTGCTCTATATCGCCGCGGAATATGAGAGCTTGGTGGCAAGGACGAAAGCCAGCGTCTATGGGCAGACGTTGATTCCGCTTCCCGCGCCCCAGTGCGTGGTGTTCTATAACGGGGACGATGCGATGCCCGATGAGCAGTACCTACAGTTGACGGATGCTTTTCCGGAGGTGCCGGGAGCCGGATCCTCGCCCTGCCTGGAGCTGACAGTCCGGATGCTGAACATTATACTGCATAACGCTGAATGCTGCCTAATGTAATCATGCGAATGAACCAGTCAGCGTTATGCAGTCTGGTTTCACGGCAAGTGAAATCGTTAAGCAGTATAATTATGGACATAACAGTCAGCTGACTGCGGGCTGTAGGCGTCTGGATGAATATTCTCGTTTTGTGGCTTGCATCAAGGCATACCGCCAGGATGGCGGTTCTGTGAATCAGGCTATTGAAGATGCTGTAACATACTGTATTGACCATGACATCATGGAGGATATTTTAGTGCCCTTTCGGGCGGAGGTGACGAAAATGCTATTGACTGAGTACAATGAGAAGAAACACATGAGGATGTTCCGGAAAGAGGCCCGCGAGGAAGGATTGAAGGAAGGCCGGGAAGAAGGCCTGAAAGAAGGCCGGAATCACCTGATTAAGACCATGCTTCAAAACGGAGCGTCTCCTGAGCATCTCTCGGAAATAACAGGTCTGCCGCTTTCGGAGATCAACGTTATATCACAGAATGAAGAGAACCGGTTCGATTTGCTCCAAGAGGCAAGGGGCAAAAGGAAGAGGCGTTAGATAACAGAGCATCCTCCCGGGAAAAGAGGGCATTGGATTCATGCTGATGAATCTGGGGCGGGAGTCATATTCCTTTTTGCCTCCAGGCGCGTTGTCCGCCTGGGAATGAGGAGATATTGCAGCGCCAGCAGCTGAGAGATTTACGATTATTCGAAATATTTGCTTATTGGGACAAACTATGACATAATGGTGTCATAGTTTGTTTGCTATACTGGGGGATAGAAAGGAGAACAGATGAAGATTGTATGAGACTTTTTGGTGTGGGGTGATTCTTTCCTTTGGAAACAAGGCCAGGATCATCGAGCCGTAGGAGATAAAGGGGCGCATTCTAAAGACCTGCAAAGAAATACAGACGGAATATGAGTCAGGAGGACGGTAAAATGGGAGAAATCAGAAGATATGATGTGAATGAGGAGTGGGCACATTCGGGAATCGTTCAGGCGGGGGACTATTGCTTCATCAATTACTGCGTCCGCAATATAGGCGGCACGGTCGAGGAGCAGATCGAGGGCGCCTTTGATGAAATGGAAGAGCGGCTGGCCTTGGTGGGACTGAACCTGGAAAATGTGGTGCAGATGAATTGTCTGTTCAAGAATATCTGGGATATCCCGGTCATGGAAAGGGTGGTCAAGAGAAGATTCCATGGCAAATATCCCGCGCGCAAGTCCATTCAGACTGAATTCGCCGACCCGGGGAAGCTATTCTTCCAGGTGGACGCAGTAGCCTATTCAGCTTCTCCAGGGTGAAAGCTGTTTAGGGGAGGGGCATAACGGATATGAGAAGCATCAGGTAGTGTATCTCCAATTATTCGCATGTGGAATTTTCTGCTCCTCCAAACCGCGCCTGCGTCCAGTCACCCCGCAGAGGATTCCTCCTCCCCGCCAGGACGGGTCAGCTGCCGGATCCAGCGGAAGCTGTTGCCGTACACGGCAGCCGGGATGCACTTCAGGTACTGATCCGCGTTCAGCACCAGCAGCACCACCACCAGAGAAGCGTTCCAGAGGAAAGCGCTGGCAAAGGACAGTGGGATGACGATGCCCCAAATGACAATCAAATCCATGACCATCACGTACCGCGTGTCCCCGCCGCCGCAGATGACGCCGGTATTCATGCACATCTGGTAGGACATTACCACCAGCACAGTGGACTCGATCAGGATAAAGGCGTTGGCCAGCTCCCTGGTCTGGGGCTCCAGCGAATAAAGCCCCAGGAGGGGGATGCGGATAAAGAACAGCGCCGCACCTAACAGGATGCCGATACCGAGGAACAGCGCCTGGAACGTCCTGGTGTATTCCCGGATTTTGGCCAGGTTCCCTGTGCCCACAGTCTTCCCCGTCAGCACGGCGGCAGCGGAGGAGGCTCCCACGGACGTCACCTTCAAGAACAGGAAGATGGTGGAGGAGATGGAGTGGGCCGCGATGGCGCTGGAGGACATATGCCCCAGGATGACGGTCTGCAGGGCCGTGTTGCAGCCCCAGAGGAACCCGGTGGCCACCACCGGGAGGCTGACGCGCACGTAGTCTTTCGCCAGCACCGAGTCGATGCGAATCAAATCCCGAACGCGCACCCGCAGCCGCCTATCCTTGCACAGCACATAGAAAGCCACAATCAGGCATTCCACGATGCGGGCGGTGAGCGTGCCGATGGCAGCGCCCCGGACGCCCATCTCCGGAAAGCCGAAACGCCCATTTATCAGGGTGTAGTTGATGGAGCAGTTCAAAAACAGCGCCACGATGGACACGTATAGAGCGATGTTCACTTTTTCAACCACCCGCATGCCTCCCAGCAGAATCGTGGTCACGGCGAAGAACAGATAGCTGAACCGGACGATTGCCAGGTAATCCATGCCCTGCCTGACGATAGCCTCGTCATTGGTGAAGATGCCCACCGCTCCATGGGGGAAGAGGCTGACCAGGGCGAAGAGGAGCGCGGCGATGGCCAAAGCGGCCCAGAAGGCGACTGCCATCAGCCTGCGGACAGGCTCCGCCTTCTTCTGGCCCCAGTACTGGCTGGCCAGCACCACCATGCCATTGCTGATGCCAAAGACCAATTGCTGGAGGATGAACTGGATTTGGTTCACCGCCGCCACCCCGGAGAGGGCCGTCTCCGAGTAGCCTCCCAGCATCACATTGTCCGCCAGGTTCACGCTGAGCACCACGGCCTGCTGGAGCATAAGGGCGCTCATCAATCTGAGAAAGGATCTGTAAAAGTCTTTGTCTCTGGTCAGTAGCATGGCTGAGACTCCTGTTTCTATGTTTAAATTTTTCAATCATCAGGCTCTGATTTCCCGCAGAGCCGTCAGAGCTGTTTCCCGGTAATCATCCCAGCCCGAAAGCCAGTCCGATCAGCCTTACGATAAATGCCGCGACCCACGCAATGGCGCACTGTCCTGCGACCACCCCCACAGCCCATCTCCAGCCCATTTCCCGCTTGATGGCGGCGATGGCGGCCACGCAGGGGGTGTAGAGGAGACAGAACACCAACAGGCTTGCGGCGGCCAGGGGCGTGAGGATGGCGAACAGCCTCTCGGCCGTCCCGAACAGCACGTTCAAGGTAGAGACCACGCTCTCCTTGGCCATAAACCCCGTGATCAAAGCCGTGGACATCCGCCAGTCCCCGAAGCCCAGGGGCTTCAAGGCAGGCGCGATGACACCCGCTGCCGCGGCCAGCATGCTGTCCTGGGAGTCCGCCACGATGTTCAGGTGGAAGTCAAAGGTCTGCAGGAACCAGATGACGATGGTGGCCACGAAGATGACGGTGAAGGCCCTCTGGAGGAAATCCTTTGCCTTGTCCCAGAGCAGCCGCCCTACGTTCTTCGCCCCGGGGAGCCGGTAATTGGGCAGCTCCATGACGAAGGGCACGGCCTCCCCCTTGAAAGCCGTCCCTTTCATCAGAAAAGCCATCAGGATCCCCATCACGATGCCCAGCACGTACAGCCCGATCATCACCAGGGCCCCCCGCCCCGGAAAGAAGGCCGCCGCAAAGAAGCCGTAGATGGGGAGCTTGGCCGAGCAGCTCATGAAAGGCGTCAGCAGGATGGTCATCTTCCGGTCCCGCTCCGAGGGCAGCGTCCTGGTGGCCATCACTCCCGGCACCGTGCAGCCGAAACCGATCAGCATGGGCACGATGCTGCGGCCTGACAGGCCGATTTTGCGCAGAAGCTTGTCCATCACAAAGGCCACCCTGGCGATGTAGCCGCTGTCCTCCAGCAGGGACAGGAAGAGGAACAGGATCACGATAATGGGCAGAAAGCTCAACACGCTGCCCACGCCACCCACAATGCCGTCTATAATCAGCGACTGGAGCACCTCGTTCACATTGGCCGCTTTCAGGGCGGAATCCGTGATTCCCGCCAGGGCATCCACCCCCATGGCCATCAGCTCCTGGAGCCAGGCTCCTATCACGTTGAAGGTCAGCCAGAACACGATGCCCATGATGCCGATGAAAGCAGGGATGGCAGTGTACTTTCCCGTCAATATCTTATCGATTTTTGCGCTTCTGACATGTTCCCTGCTCTCCCGGGGCTTTACCACGGTGGCGCTGCAGACCTCCCGGATGAAGGAGAAGCGCATGTCGGCAATAGCGGCGGCCCTGTCCATACCGCTTTCCGTCTCCATCTGGCAGATGATATGCTCCAGCATCTCCTTTTCGTTCTGATCCAGCCCCAGGGCCTCCAGGATGCGGGGGTCTCCCTCGGTAAGCTTGCCGGCGGCGAAGCGCACGGGGATGTCGGCCCGCCTGGCGTGATCCTCGATCAGGTGCATAATGGCGTGGAGGCATCTGTGCACGGCCCCGCCGTTCTGGTCTTCCTTGCAGAAATCAATCCTGCCGGGGCGCTCCTGGTACTTCGCCACATGGAGGGCATGGTTCACCAGCTCGTCTATGCCCTCGTTCTTCGCCGCGGAGATGGGCACCACGGGGATGCCCAGCATGTCCTCCATCTCGTTGATCTGGATGGAGCCGCCGTTGCCCCTGACCTCGTCCATCATGTTCAGGGCCAGCACCATGGGAATGTCCAGCTCCATCAGCTGCATGGTCAGATACAGGTTCCTTTCTATATTAGAGGCGTCCACGATATTGATGATGCCCTTGGGATGTTCCCGCATGATGAACTGCCTGGTGACGATCTCCTCGCTGGAGTAGGGCGACATGGAATAGATGCCCGGCAGGTCTGTGATCAGGGTGTTGCTGTGGCCTTTGATGGAGCCGTCTTTCCGGTCCACCGTGACGCCGGGGAAATTGCCCACATGCTGGTTGGAGCCCGTGAGCTGGTTGAAGAGGGTGGTCTTGCCGCAGTTCTGGTTCCCGGCCAGGGCAAAGGTCAGCTGCTCATCGTCCGGCAGGGGATTCTCCGTGGCTTTCACATGGTACTTGCCGCCCTCGCCCAGGCCCGGGTGCTCGATCCGCTTCCGCTCCGCCTGGGAATCCGGCGCAGGCGCTTTTGGAGCATCGTCCCGGACATTTTCAATCGTGATCTTCTCGGCATCGGCCACCCGCAGGGTCAGCTCATAGCCGTGGACCATGAATTCCATGGGATCCCCCAGAGGGGCGTATTTTATCAACAATATATCCGTGCCCGGAATGACGCCCATGTCCAGGAAGTGCTGCCGCAGCGCGCCCTCGCCGCCCACAGCCTGGATGGTGGCCCATTTTCCGATTGGCAATTCTCTTAAGGTCATGATGTCCTTTCCTCGCTTCCGTAGATGTATGCCCAGGTCATGAATGCCGCGAGGGTCAAATACCAAAGTGTCCGAAGGACACTTTCTGCTCTGCAGCGTTGCAAGCTTGATTGCCGTGGAGAAAAGAAAAACCCAGATACAGCCGCCTCGCCATACCTGAGCTTTCGCTTCCATTGCCTGGAGATGTCAGACCAACAATGCGGTCAATCTATGTCGAACTAAATATACTGCATTTCGGCAGGCTTTGTCAAGGGGTTTGACCGGAAAAAGGTACGCCGGATTTTTAACACTTGTAAATAGAATAATATGGCAGAAACCGCATAACTGCGGCTTTTTTTATGTCAAGTTTATAAAATTTTAATGTTGTATGGTGTTGTGTTTCACGTGAAACAATGATATAATAGAGGGTATGAAACTTTGGTATGACAGAAAATCAAAAGACCCGACCTATTTCGTCCAGCTGGGAATCAGGAACGGCAAAAAGACAACTACAAAAAACATCGCAAGGATCGGCAGGCATTCAGAGCTTCTGGGGATAACCGACGACCCTCTCTCCTATGCAAGGGAGCAGGTCGCTAAATATAATGAGGAGGCTAAAAATAATAACCAGGTTTCTCTGGAACTCAAAATCAACTTTGCCGAAAAACTTAAGGCCGACAACGCCACAGCCTCTTCCAGCAGACAGCTTAACATCGGCTACTTTTTTCTCCAGCAGCTTTACCATGACCTGGAGATCGGCTCCTTTTTTGACACTGCAACGGCCGGCTCAAAGATTGCTTTTGACCCAAACCTGGTAAACAGATTCCTTACCTGTGCCCGTATCCTCCATCCGGATTCCAAACTCGGTACATACCGGCACCTGGCAGGCTTTTACGAACAACCCCGGTTTGATTACATGCATATCATGCGGACCATGGATATCATGGAGGAACATTATGACGAATACATCACCCACCTGTTTGAAAAAAGCAGAGACATCATAAAAAGGGACACTTCCGTCTGCTTTTATGACTGCAGCAACTATTATTTTGAAACAGAAACGGAAGATGACGATTATGTGGATGAGGTGACCGGGGAAACGGTCAGGGGCCTGCGCAAATATGGGCCGTCCAAAGAGCACCGCCCCAACCCCATCGTGGAGATGGGGCTGTTCATGGACAGGGAAGGCATCCCCCTTTCCATGTGCATCACTTCCGGTTCCGACAACGAACAGACTACCGCCATCCCGCTTGAGAAGAAGCTCACGCAGATGTTCAGGGGGAAAAAATTCATATACTGTGCGGATGCAGGGCTCGGATCCCTGAACATAAGGAATTTCAATTCCATGGGCGGACGTGCCTTTATTGTTACCCAGTCCGTGAAAAAACTTTCCGGCACCTTAAAGGAAGCGGTATTTAATGATTACGGCTACAGGCTCCTTTCCTCTGATCTGCCCGTGACCATTCAGGACATGAAGGCTTTTGACAGGTTTGATAAAGGGAATGAGGGATTATATAACGACAGGGCTTACAAGATCCTGCCGGCTGACAAAGCTTTCGACCTGGGGCTTTATGAGGAGAAAATACTGAAAAACGGCAAGGTAAAGATGGTAAAGTCAAAAGCCACCGTGAAACAGAAGATCATAATTACCTTTTCCAGAAAAATGATGGAATACCAGCGCCGTATCCGTAACC